>NZ_JH556657.1:378338-416845 GCF_000179595.2 Acetivibrio cellulolyticus CD2
AGAAAGCCTTGAGTTTTTTTATGATAGAATTTATGAACTTTGGGGTTTATTCTCAGTTACAAAGGTTTCAATACCTGAAGTATCATAAGCGATAGTGGATGCAAGAGTAGTGTTAATTTCCTGGCAAATAGGTTCTGTAATATCTACAAGGTGGTTAAAGAAGTTTTCCAGGTAAATAACGAAATCTTGTTTGAACCGTGTAAACTGAGAGTTATGAGGGACGTCTGGAAGGCCACAGAATTCACGGGCTTCATGGCATAAATTAAGAAAAATAATGAGTAGCGAAACTGTAGGAATGCCAAGAATTTTCTGCAGAACTAATGCTGAAAGCATTGAAGAGAGTGAATATTTACGGTCTCTCCCTAGAGTTTTGTGGTAAGACCAATAAAAATCCTGTGGTATAAGCGAAGATAAATCAAGATGTTGTGAGAGTAGCTTAAGAAATTTTGGCTTATTATTTTGAAAAACATCTTTACATTCTTCGAATGTGTCAGCAAAAGAAACTTGTTTATAAAGTTTTACCATTTGTTTTCCCCTTCTCTTGTTTAAAATTGGATTAGATACCTATATTTTACTAGAAGCAGAGGGGGAAAACAATAAAAATATCAATTTGAAATGCAGTAAATTCAAGCGTTATAGCATTTCGCAAATAACTAAAAATAAATATTCTAGGGGGATAAGCATGTTAAAGAAAAAGTTAGCAACTCTTTTGACAGCCTGCGTAATAACGGCTGTTAGTATCATTGGAAGTTTTACAACAATTGCAGATGTGTCTGCCGGTAATTTGATCAACGATGATTTTGAAACAGGTATAAGCGGTTGGGGACCAAGAGGTGATGAAACCGTAGAACTCAGCACAGAGCAAGCTCACTCAGGGACAAGCAGCGTAAAGATAAGTAATCGTACTCAAACTTGGAATGGTGCAATTGCTGATAAATCAGAGACTCTGACATTAGGTGAGACTTACACATTGTCAGTTTATCTAAAATATGTAGGCGATTCATATGCCAGTAGTCAAAGATTTAGTTTACAGCTGCAATATAACAATGGGGCAGATGTATATAAAAATATTAAAACAATTGCTGTAAATAAGGGAACATGGACTTTGCTTGAGGGACAGCTTACAGTACCCCTTGATGCAAAAGACGTAAAAATCTATGTAGAAACAGAGTGGAAATCATCTCCAAGCACTCAGGATTTGTTGGATTTTTACATTGATGACTTTGTAGCAATGCCTGCAACTTTACCTGAAATTGAGAAAGACATTGCAAGCTTGAAAGATGTATTTTCAGGTTACTTTAAAGTGGGTGGTGCAGCAGCAGCAGGTGAAATTGCGCCAAAGCCTGGTAAAGAACTTTTCCTAAAACATTATAATAGTATAACCTTTGGAAATGAATTAAAACCTGATTCTGTACTTGACTATAACGCTACTATAGCTTATTTGGAAGCAAATCCAGGTGATCAGGTCAATCCTCAGGTCAGTCTAAGAGCAGCAAAAACGCTGCTTGATTTTGCCAGAGACAATAACATTCCAGTAAGAGGTCATGTTCTGGTATGGCATGCACAAACTCCAGACTGGTTCTTTAGGGAAAATTATTCACAAGATGAATCTGCTCCATGGGTATCAAAAGAAATTATGCTTCAAAGACTGGAAAACTATATAAAAAATGTAATGGAACTTATTAAAAAAGAGTATCCGACTGTTAATTTTTATGCGTGGGATGTTGTAAATGAGGCTGTTGATCCTAATACTTCAACTGGTATGAGAAATCCTGGTTCAAACAACAAGACATCAGGTAACTCCTTATGGATGAAGACAGTTGGAGAAGATTTCATAGTTAAAGCTTTTGAATATGCAAGAAAATATGCTCCGGCGGATTGCAAACTTTTCTACAATGATTATAACGAATATGAAGATAAGAAAATGGGCTATATTGTAAATATATTGACAAACCTCAAAGCTAAAGGTTTGGTAGACGGTATGGGTATGCAGTCACACTGGATTATGGAATATCCAAGTATAAGTATGGTTGAAAATGCTGTTAGAAAATATAATTCCTTGGGACTGGAAGTTCAACTTACTGAGATAGATATTAAAAATACTGACAATAGTGCGTCAGGCTTGGAAAGACAGGCTGAACGCTATCAACAGTTTATTACTAAAATTGCTGCTTTAAAGAAGGAAGGTTTAAATATAACTGCATTGGTATTTTGGGGTGTAACAGATGCAACAAGCTGGCTTGGTGGTTATCCGTTATTATTTAATGGAGAATATAAAGCAAAACCTGCTTTTTACTCTATTGTTAAAAACATTACTCCAATCGCAACTTCTACAGTAACTCCTACAGCGACGCCTAAAATTACTCCTACTCCTTCTTCTATAGTAATTGGGGATGTAGATGGAAATAAAGCGGTTAACTCAATAGATTTCGGATGGGTAAGAAAATATTTACTTGGTTTGAGTAATTCTTTCCCAGCAGGTAATGATGGACTTATAGCTGCTGATGTGAATGGAGATGGCAGCATAAACTCATTAGATTATGGCTGGATGAGAAGTAAGTTGCTTGGTATGATTGAGAAATTTCCTGCAGAGGAATAATAGATATTTCTTAGTTTAAAAATTCTATTTAATTTCCCCAGATAATATTATTATATGTAGAGTATTATCTGGGGAGATTTTTATAAAATGGATATAAAATTGAGTGCAAACCTGGTGTTAGGCGGTGGTGGAATAAAGGGTATTGCATATGTTGGACTTCTTGAAGTTGCTGAAAAAAGAGGGATAAGTTTTAGAAATATTTCGGGTGTTTCAGCAGGTGCTATTGTAGGTGCTTGCATCGGAGCAGGTTATTGTTCTGAGGAGCTGAAGAAAGAGCTTTATGAGTTCGATTTCGGTAAATTCGATGTGGAGCAGATAGTTAAGAAGGTACCGGCAGTTGAAAGTTATATGGAGTTTTGCACGAAAACGCGGTTTGAAGATAAAAGTATATATAAATTCCTGAACTTGAAATATGATATGCTGTCAAGGGAAGCTGACATGGATTTTGAAGCTGATTATAATAATTGTAGAGGAAACTTCCTAAAAAACATAATTAAGTACAGTAAACAAGGATGTCTCTATGATGGAGACCTCTTGGAAGAATGGGTATATAAATTACTGGCAAGAAAGGGAATCAGAACTTTTGCCGATTTAAGATGCGGTGTTGCAGACGCCGTAAATCCGATGGGATATAAGGTGAGAATGACAGCAGTTGATGCTAAACGCAGTAAGGTTATTGTATTGCCGGATGATATGGCGTATTATGGTATAAATCCTGATAGCCTTGAAGTGGCTAAGGCTGTAAGAATGAGTTCAAGTGTCCCGTTTGCCTTTAAGCCAGTAGAGATTAGTGCCAAGATCGGAAATGAGACGAAAAAGCATTACATAATTGATGGAGGGGTATTGGACAATTTGCCGATGTGGACCATTGGTTCGTGTTATAGAAGACCGATAATCGGATGCAGACTAAGTGGCGGAAGTCATAAAAACAAGCTATTTAGCCCGTTTGATATCCTTAAAGGTTTCATGATTGCAACGCACGATACTGGAATTCAAAAATTCAACTGCAGGAATTGTTTTTTTATTTCAGTTGACACTTCCAAAGTTTCTTTTTTGGACTTTGATCTAGATAATGACGAGAAGGATTATTTGTACAATTCAGGGAAAAAGGCTGCTGTTCATGTGTTCAACAAGTTCATCCATATGAAGAATATGGAGAGACTGAGTATATTGGGCAGAATAAGATATTTGCTAACAGCTAGGTTCTATTGACAAAATAAAACGTATAGTTCATGGGAAACTGTCTCTTGAAATTTTGCTTTATTTTTTATTAGTTTTGTTATATTATTATAAGAAGCAGTGCGTTTTTTGAGAATAATTAAAATATTTAATTTATGCATTTATTTGGATATAGTTTTTATATAGTTAATGCGATTTAAGATTTTTACTGAATTAGGAGGAAGTAAAATGCACTATGAAAGTACGCGTGGGGGATTAAAATCTCTAGAATCTGCCGAAGCAATTAAGAGAGGTTTAGCACCTGATGGGGGATTGTTTGTACCTGATGCCCGTGTTGAGATGACCTTGGATGATATAAATAAATTGGTTGAAATGAGTTATCAGGATAGAGCTGTATATATACTGAAAAAATATTTAACAGATTATTCTGATCAGGAAATAACAGATTGTGTTTATAACGCATATACAACTGAAAAGTTTGGGGACGATAGAATAGCTCCGGTTTACAGGCTGAATGAAAATGTGCATGTTCTTGAATTATGGCATGGCCCAACTTGTGCATTTAAGGATATGGCACTTCAAATCCTGCCTCATTTTCTTGTTAAGGCAGTCAGAAAAACAGGCGAAACCAGTGAGATTGTGATACTTGTTGCTACATCTGGGGATACTGGAAAGGCTGCATTGGAAGGTTTTAAAGATGTTGGCGGGACTGAAATAATTGTTTTCTTCCCTAATAAGGGTGTTAGTGAAGTACAAAAGTATCAAATGGTTACTCAAGAGGGTAACAATGTGCATTCAATAGCTGTTGAAGGTAATTTTGATGATGCCCAAAATGGTGTTAAGGAGATATTTACTGATTCCGGTTTGGCAGAAAAACTTGAATCGGCAAATTATAAATTTTCTTCGGCTAATTCCATCAACTGGGGAAGACTTGTTCCTCAGATAGTCTATTATTTTTCTGCTTATGCAGATTTGGTGAAAAACGGAGAAATACAACTTGGAGAAAAGATTAATTTTGTTGTACCAACAGGTAATTTTGGGAATATTTTAGCAGCTTACTATGCTATGGAAATGGGGCTTCCGGTAAATAAGCTTATATGTGCCTCAAATGACAATAATGTTTTGACTGATTTTATAGAAACAGGAGTATATGATAGAAATAGAGACTTTAAGAAGACTATATCTCCATCTATGGATATACTGATTTCCAGTAATCTTGAAAGGCTGCTTTATGAAGTAACCGACCGAAATACATGGCTGATTAATGAGTGGATGGAAAAATTAAAATTTGATGGAAAGTATTCTGTTGACCCTGTGACTAAGAAGAAAATTTCAGGGGTTTTCTGGGCTGGATATTCTAATGAAAATGAAACTATGAAAACTATAGAAGCTATTTTCAAGGAATACAAGTATGTAATAGATACTCATACTGCTGTTGCGGTTGATGTTTATGATAAGTATGTAATTTCTACAGGAGATATTACAAAGACAGTTATTGTTTCAACAGCGAGTCCATTCAAATTTAATGAGAGTGTAGTGAAGTCTATTTTCGGAAATGACTCTGTGAAAGGTAAGAGTGAATTTCAACTATTGGATGTTTTGGCGGACAAGTGTGGACTGAGTATACCTGTAGGCTTAAAGGATTTAGACAAAAAACCTGTAAAACATAATGCAATATGTGAGAAATCTGATATGAAGAATATCGTAAAGGGAATTCTGAACGTTTAATTGAACATTTATAATATATTATAGGGGCGAACAGTAAAACTGAAACAAATTGACGGGCTTGTGCTTAGGTAAATTGGGATTTCATTTTACTGTTCGTTAACTCTTAACAGCTAATGTACTGTCTATTATTTTATTCATCTGTTTGAACTCTAATATTTTTAAAACAAAGTGTTACTAAAAAATTACTGCTCGCCATTCAGCCTGGCTAAAGTTATGTTTTAAGTATTCTAAATATAGTACTTTCACTTTTTGTATGTAAATAATTTAGAAAAAATGTTATTGTATTGAAAGTAGAGGTGTAGAGGGATGGAGAAAACTAAGATTTTGGTAGTTGATGATGCGTTCTTTATGCGAAAGCTTCTTGGTAATACTTTAATGGAAATTGGCTATAAAAACATCGAATTTGCTGAAGATGGGTTTGACGCTGTAAAAAAAGCAGAAGAAATTCAGCCTGAAGTTGTAACTCTTGATGTATCAATGCCTGGAATGGACGGCATTGAAACGATTGGCAAGATATTAGAAGTTAGTTCTAAGAGCAAGATAATAATGGTGTCTGCAGTTAAATCAGATCAGATTATTAACAAGGCAATAAATAAAGGGGCAGTAGATTACATACCCAAACCCTTTAATAGGCATGAAGTTGAGAGTAGCTTAAAAAGAATAAAATTGTAGAAAAACAAAAGGACGGTTCTTTTTTGCTTCGGTCAGCCGAAGGGAGAAAGAACCGTCCTTATAAAATTTATTGAAAGTACGATGGACGTTGATTTTCATGTTCACCATGAGGTGTTTCAACAATTGGAACTGGAACATCTACATAACGTATTTCCCTTTTTGATACAGCTTCAAGAATGTCAAATACCATTTTCACATCACCAAATTCAATATCAGGAGTAACAGATATCTGCTCGGTTCCGTTTAAGGCATTGTAGAAATTCAAAAGTTCATTGTAGTAGCCACGTTCGGGGGTAAATCCTATCTGTTCGGATTTCCCATCATGGTATGAAACATTTATGATGCCGCAGGTCTTATCTTCCAGGTATATTTCACCCTTGGTTCCAAAGATCCTTAAGCCTACAGGGGGCTTTTGGGTTTCTATTCCGGAAGGGTAATAGGTATATTGGCCAATTACACCATTTTTAAACAGGATATTGGTATTTACTGATACATAAGGATTAAAATCTTCCTTTTGGGGTTTGCCAAACGCCTGTACACATTCAACTGCACCAAATATATGTCTTAAGCCCGCAAAATCATGAAGTGCAGAATCTAAGAATGCGCCGCCGAAATATTTTGGGTGTTGCCGCCATTCTGTTGCAGCATAAGTATTATTAATCATTTCACAGGGGAAGCAGGCTATATTGTTTCTGATGAAATATATTGGATCACCGATTTTTCCACTGTTTACGATATCTCGTATTTTATTGTTTTCATCATTGTACCTATAATTTTCTGCGATCATTATTTTTATATTGTATTTATTTGATAACGTAAGATATTTCTTTGCATCCTCCATATTAGATGCCATCGGCTTCTCACAAATAAAGTTTTTACCTGCTTTTGCAACAGCTTCTGATACAGTATAGTTTAATTCAATTGGTACAAGAATATCTACGGCGTCAAGATCGTTTCTTAACAGCATTTCATTATAGTCATCATAGACATTGCCAAGATCAAGATTTATCTTGCTTGCAAAGGCTTCTGCATCCTTACGGGTTCTATTACATAATGCAACAATTTTGTATTTGTCTCCAAGCTCCTGTAAAGCTGGGTAGTGAAGACGCTCTAGCGCCATACCTGTTCCGATTATACCTAAACGAATTGTATTCATGTATTTCCTCCAGCTATTGAACTTTATCTACAGTAAGCCCTGCTTGAGTTACAAAGTCCTGAATATTTTTTTCACTATATCTAGCTTCATCATAATCAACCGTTACTGTACTTGCCTGCATATCAACTCTTACTGCATTTATTCCGTCATGAGAAGCTATTGACTGCTTAATTGCGGGAATTGCGCTGCTATCGTCTAAGTCTGAAACAATAAATTTGTTAGCTTTCATTGAAAACTCCTCCTTTGTGATTTTTAAATCCGAAGTAATATTTCAGCTATGCTTTATTTTTGGTAAATAAAGCATAAAGTGTAAATCTAGCGGAAGATATTATTTCATTGTTTCTAGTATTCCGTGTTAAAACATTATTATTCGAAATATCAGTACTTTTTTAGATTGCCAGTAACAAGTATGCTGAAATAAATTTACTTGTTATAAATAAGAAAAAAATACCGATATATACACTAGTGATATGTCTGTCAATTTGCAAATTATATTATGGTAAATATAGAAGTAACATATAAGAGAAGTACTGGGTTTACAATTTTGAGATTATTTCAGAAAATGCAAGGGAGGCTGTAGTGTGAGAAAAAATAATGTTAAAATACAATCTGAATACAAAATAATTGTTGTCGATGACGACAATGGTATCCTGGATTCTCTTTCGGTAATTATTAAGCGATTGGGATATGAGTATATTGGAATAAATAATCCTCTGGATGCTATTGAAAGTATCAGAAATGAACACTATGACCTTCTTGTGCTAGATTTTCTTATGGATCCCATACAGGGAGACGCAGTTGTAGAGAGAATAAGGGAGTTTGATACTGACCTATACATATTGCTTTTAACGGGTTATAAAGATGTAGCCCCTCCTTTAGAGACAATAAAGTCACTTGAAATACAAGCATATTGTGAGAAGATGGACAACTTTGATCAGTTGATTTTGCTTATTGAATCAGCCATAAAGTCAATTTCACAAAAAAGGACAATAAAGAAATTTAGAGATGGTTTAAAAAGAATACTGGATTCTGTACCTAAGATATATCAATTGCAATCAATAGGTTCTATAATTGGGGATATCTTATTGGAGATTATGCCCTTTGTTCAAAGTGAGAATGCTTTTATACTTATAGATGATCTTATTGGGCTATATAGTAATAAAAAGAGCTTCTTTAAAGGTGTTGGTAAATATGATACAAGTCTTGAAGAGCTTTTGGGAACACTGGATCATAAAGCTATGGAAGCAATCGGAAGCGCTAAAATATTGGGACGGTCGGTAAAGCTAGATAAAGGAGTAATTCTTCCACTTATCAGTAAGAGTGCGCTTTTGAAGACTGAAGGCGTGATTTATCTTGAATCTGAACAGTATGATGATGAGATAGAGCTTCTGGAGCTTTATGCCACTCAGGCAGCTACCTCTATTAATAACGTATTCCTACACTCTATGGTTAATATTAAGAATGATGAACTGGATAGAACGTATTCCGAGTTGAAGAAAAGGTATATGGATGCAGTGCAGGTATTACGTCTTGCTGTTGATGCAAAGGATGAGTATACTAGAGGTCACTCTGATAGAGTAGCATTTTATGCAGTGAAAATCGGAGAAGCTTTTAATCTCCCGACTGAAGATATAAATAAGCTAAATGCTGGAGGAATATTCCATGACATTGGTAAAATCGGTACGGCTGATGATATTTTACTCAAAACCGACAAGCTTGATGACAGGGAATATAAAGAAATAAAGAAACATCCTACAAAGGGGGCCAATATACTTTCCGCGGTGTCAATGTTTAGGGATGTAGTGCCTCTTGTAATGTACCACCATGAAAGATTAGATGGTCGAGGATACCCGGAGGGGATCAAAGGTGACGATATTCCATTTCTGGCCAGGATAATTTCGGTTGCTGATGCATTTGATGCTATGACTTCAGATCGAAAATACAGATCAAAACTACATCTGGAAGAAGCAAAAAAACAACTTGCGTCAAATGCAGGTACACAGTTTGACTCTGAAGTAGTTGAAAAGTTTCTAATTATACTAGAGGATTTTGATTTGCTCCAGGGTGAAATCGAGAGCAAAGCACATGAAAAACAAATTATTAAAAACTTTGAATAGACGCTGTAGTTTAATTTAATTTGGATTCTAAAGGGATAACCTTAAATGGGCATCCCTTTAAAAATGCGTAAAAAAGCAAAAAACTATTGAATAAACAGTTGATCTATGTTAATATTACACAGTAGAAACACATCTGTACACGGAAGGTGGACACGGAGGAAAGAATGAATAACGTTACCAAGTATTATCTGGTTAATGCTTCGATACTGCCAGAAGTTTTTATTAAGGTTATTGAGGTGAAAAAAATACTTTCCAGCGGCACAATAAAGAATGTTAATGATGCTGTAAAGGAAGTGGGTATCAGCCGCAGTGCATTCTACAAATATAGGGATTATGTGTTCCCGTTTTATGAAACATCAAGAGGAAGGGTTATGACACTCTTTTTCGTAGTAGAGGATTTTTCAGGTATATTGTCAAGTATCATAAACAGAATTGCAGAATCGAAGGCCAATATCCTGACTATTAATCAGAACATTCCTATAAATGGGTTGGCTGATGTAACTATTTCAATAGAGACTGATAGTATGATAAGCGATATAAATGTGCTGATGGATGAAATAAGCAGGATTGATGGTGTCAGAAGACATGAAATCCTTGCAAGAGAGTAGAGGAGGCTTACTTTATGATTAATGTTGCTGTTATAGGTTATGGTGTTGTTGGTTCCGGTGTTGTTGAGATAATCAAGAAGAATAGTGCCAGCATATCCAAAAAGGCAGGTAAGGAAATAAAAGTTAAGAAGGTTTTGGACATTAGAGATTTTGATGATACTTGTCCTGATAAGGAACTTCTTACAAAAAATGCACAAGATGTTTTTGATGATGAATCAATTAGTATTGTTATAGAGACCATTGGCGGAGCAAAAATTGCATATGAATATACCAAAAGGGCTCTAGAAGCTGGAAAACACGTAGTGACTTCAAATAAGGAACTGGTTGCATCTCATGGACCGGAGCTCTTAAAGCTTGCAAAGAAAAATAATATTAACTACCTTTTTGAAGCGAGTGTTGGAGGCGGGATCCCTATAATTAGGCCATTGAACCGTTGTCTAGCTGCAAACGAGATTTACAGCATTATTGGGATTTTGAACGGGACGACAAATTATATCTTAAGCCAAATGAAAAGAGAAGGAAAGGACTTTGAGGTTGCGCTCAAAGAGGCGCAGAAAAATGGATATGCCGAGGCTGATCCAACTGCTGATATACAGGGACATGATGCCTGCAGAAAAATTGCTATTTTGTCATCTATAGCCTACAATGAGTTTGTGGATTATAGGGATATTTATACAGAGGGTATAACAAAATTGACGCTTAATGACATGAAATATGCAGAAAGTTTAAATTCATCCATAAAGCTTATCGCCATAAGTGAGAAAATCGGGGATAAGATTGTTGCACGAGTCAGCCCCGCCATAGTTGGTAAAGATAGTCCACTTTGCAACGTAGAAGATGTTTTTAACGCCATTGTGGTAAAAGGCGATGCTATTGGAGAAGCTATGTTTTATGGACGTGGTGCGGGAAAACTTCCTACAGCAAGTGCTGTGGTAGCTGATATTATTGAGATAGTCAAGCATTGGGGAAGTTGTGGAGGTTATGACTGGAATGTTAGTGAAAGCTCAAATATGATGGATATTATGGAGTCAAAGGCAAAATATTTGGTCAGGCTGAAAGTTGAGAGTGAAGGCGAAGCGAGTGAACTTGTGAACTCATTGTATGATCAAGTAGAATGGCTTAAGCCTTTGAAAGTTAATGATAAAAATGAGGTGGCTTTTGTAACTGACAGTTTTTCAGAAAAAGAACATTTCGAAAAGTTTGAAGCACTTAGGAAATCAAAAGCTATAAGGGAAGTTGTAAACACCATAAGAATGCTGGAAGAATAAAATACATTAGGTAAACTTTAAATTAAATCTTGGAGGTTGTATTATGAAAGTTGCAAAATTTGGAGGAACATCTCTTGCAAATGCAGAGCAGATTAAGAAAGTATGTGATATTGTAATTTCAGATTCTGAAAGACGTTTGGTAGTTGTATCGGCTCCAGGCAAACGTTTTAAGGAAGACATAAAGGTAACAGATCTTCTGATAGCACTTGCTGAAAAGTGTATTAAAGAAGGAAGCGCAGAAGCAGAACTAAATGCTGTTATTGAAAGATATGCAGAAATTGCAAAAGAGCTTAACCTGTCGGATGATATTGTAAAGGTTATTTCAGATGATTTACGTAGACGTGTAAGTTTAGACAGAAGCAATCAGGGAATGTTTATGGATACTCTTAAGGCTGCTGGCGAAGATAATAGTGCTAAGGTTGTAGCTGCTTATCTTAAGAGCATGGGAATTGAAGCTGAATATATTGACCCGAAGGATGCAGGGCTATTATTGAGTGATGAATTTGGAAATGCGCGCGTGCTTCCTGAGTCCTATGAAAATCTCAAAAGCCTTAGAGATAGATCAGGTATAATGATATTTCCAGGTTTCTTCGGATATTCAAAAAATGGCGATGTAGTAACTTTCCCACGTGGTGGATCAGATATAACAGGATCAATTTTGGCTGCAGCTATAAAAGCTGATTTGTATGAGAATTTTACTGATGTTGATTCAGTATTTGCAGCAAACCCTGGTATTGTGGATAATCCGAAACCAATACCTGTATTTACATACAGAGAAATGAGAGAACTTTCATACGCAGGTTTTTCAGTGCTGCATGAGGAAACTCTTGAGCCTGTATATAGAATGGGAATTCCTGTTTGCATAAAAAATACCAACAATCCATCAGCACCAGGAACACTGATAGCACCAACACGTGAGCTAAAAGATAACCATGTAGTGGGAATAGCTAGCGGTAAAGGATTTTGTACTATCTATGTAAGTAAGTATATGATGAACAGAGAAGTTGGATTTGGAAGAAAGATTCTTAATATACTTGAAAATGAAGGATTGTCCTACGAACATACACCTTCAGGAATTGATAATATTTCAATTATTGTTGAGGAAAAACAGCTGGATAAAGTTAATGACGAACGATTAATTAATCGCATTAAAGATGAACTCAATGTTGATGATGTAACAATTGAGCGTGGTTCGGCTTTGGTTATGATCGTCGGTGAAGGAATGATGAGGACTGTAGGTATTGCAGCGAGGGCAACAAATGCACTTGCTAAAGCAGGTGTAAATATAGAGATGATCAACCAGGGATCTTCAGAGGTTAGCATGATGTTTGGTGTGAAGGCAGTTGACAATGTTAACGCTGTTAAGGCTTTATATAATGAGTTTTTCAATTAATTTATGAATTGGTAACGAATAGCATTCCTAAAGCATTCTTTTAAGTAAAATATAAAAAGTAGTGCTTTTTAACTGGGTAGTTAAGAAGCACTATTTTTGTGATATTTTTTTATTTATTGACTAAAGTATGTTATAATTCTTCTGTTAACTACACTATAATTAATTGAGGCGTGTTTTATTTCCTTATAACGCGCTAGTTTGCGTAGGATGTAAGTAAACCTCAACTTGCAGAAATAATCAAAAATATATATAATGAATTTAATGGGAAAAGTGATATAATTTAAATATAGACGAAAAAATGATTGTTTATAGGAATTTTTGTAGTTTGACTTCTGCACACTTCGAATTTTACAGTTTATGTGAAATTAAAGATTTGAAATAATTGTATAGTATGAGAAGGGGGACATTTAAAATGAGCCTATACCTGCTGCTGGATGTTTTTATTGCCTTTATACTTGATATATTTATTGGAGATCCACAATGGATGCCTCATCCGGTAAAATTTATCAAATGGCTGATAAAAACAGTAGAAACGGGCTTCAGAAAATTTTCTGATTCGTTTTCTAATAAGAAAATTAAGGCACTAGGGGACGATTTTGTTCATAGTGGTGTAATGAGCAATAGAAATGAAAAAATGGCAGGTATATATTTTACAATTATTATGGTTGTAATGGTTACTGTAATTGTATCTGGGGTGACTCTGGTTGCTTATTTGATTAATCCTATTGCATATCATGTTGTAAACATATATTTTATGTACTCTGCATTTGCAGCAAGGTCACTTGCAGCTGAAAGCATTAAAGTGCTTGATGCTCTCAAGGATAGGGATGTGTTTAAGGCCGGAAATATTCTTGCGATGATTGTAGGTAGAAAAATAGAACATCTGGATGAGCAGGATATAATTAGAGGCACAGTTGAAACAACAGCAGAGAATACATCTGAAAAAGTTATTTCACCTATTTTTTATTCGGTAATTGGCTCTATATTTGGAGTGGGAGCGCCATTGGTTTATCTATACAAAACAATTAATATTCTGAATTCAATGGAAGGTTACAAGACTGATAAACACAAGCGTTTTGGATGGGCTTGTGCAAAGATGAATGTTTTGGCAAATTATTTCCCGGCGAGAATTACCGGGATATTATTTGTTGTAGGTGCTTTTGTTACCGGTAAGGACCCATCCGGCAGTTTTGCAATAATGAAAAGGGATAAAAGAAAGCATCATAATCCGAATTCGGGTTATCCTGAGGCAGCAGTTGCAGGTGCGCTTGGAATAAGGTTGGGTGGTTCAGGGTTGTATTTTGGAGATATAGTAGATAAACCGATTATAGGAGATAGCACAAGAACAGCTGAGTTAAGAGATATATCAAATACAATCAACATGATGTATGCTGCTGCAATTTTGGGTTTGGTTGGTTTTAGTTTAGTATTTTTACTGGTTTTTGCTATTTTGCAGATTATCTAAGAATGAAAAGGAGTTATTATTAATGGGACGGTTAGTTGTTGTAACCGGAGGTGCAAGGAGCGGCAAAAGTACCTTTGCAGAAATGCTTGCAAAAGATTGTAAATGTGATGTGGTATATATAGCTACTTCTATACCTTTCGATGATGAAATGAAGGCACGAATAAAAAAGCATATTGAACAAAGACCAAAGAACTGGAAGACAGTGGAGGCTTATAAGGATATAGACAAGCATTTGGCAAAGGAGAAAAGTGACAGCGTAGTTTTTTTACTTGACTGTATAACGATAATGATAACGAATATTATGCTCGAAGCTTCTATAGATTGGGATGGAGCTTCAGATAATGAAATAGATTATGTTGAAGATTCGGTAAAGGTACAAATTGAAAAGGTTTTAAAAGCCGTTAAGGAAAAGGATGCAATTTTTATTCTGGTTACAAATGAGATTGGAATGGGAATTGTACCTGAGAATAAACTATCAAGGATATTTCGCGACATCGCAGGGAGAATTAACCAAATTCTTGCATCAGCTGCTGATGAAGTATATCTATGTGTATCGGGCATTCCTGTGAAAATCAAATAGTAAAAAAGAATATTGTACACTGTAGGCAAAGAATAAGCGCATCGTTTAGGCAATAACGGCAGATTTATCCATGCGTTCAATTGACTAGTTAGAAAAGATCTGGATATTTCTAATTTAAGGAAGTCTTGACCGAAACAGGAAAAATGTCAGATTTTGTAGACACTCGGCTGACTAGTTGATATAATTAAGAAGCGTACAGATAGAGATATACAAATTTGAATTTATGGGGCTAACGAATCGTGAATAGAAAAGTAATGGTTCAGTCTATTGTAACGATAGCAATATTCTTTTTTATAAATTTTGGATTATGGGAAATACTTGTTAGTAACGGTATATCACAGGAATGGGCATCATTTATTGTGTATGCAGTTTTATTTATTTTAGTTATTTTGATATGGCACAAAAATTTGACAAAAGATTGGAATAGGCTCAGAGAAGACGTTAAAAGCTGGAAAAAATTCTTTTGTAATTTGTTAATTTGGATTGTGACTTCTTTTGCGTTAGCCTACTTGTTTCAATTCCTTGTCAGCAAAAATTTCATAACAACGAATACTGAAAACATGGGAAAAGTAGCAAGTTCTATACCGCCCATACTTTCTTGTATAATGATGACCATATTTGGTCCTGTTATAGAGGAGATTACGTTTAGACAGTCAATGATTGGTTTTGTGCCTAAGCACAGAAAAGTATTTTTGATTGTTATGATGATAATTTCAGTTATTATATTTGACTGTATCCATTTATATAGGTGGCAAGAATTTTTTTACTACTTACCACTTTCTATAGCACTAACGACCTTTTATGTAAAATACAATAAAAATATTTATTCCAGTATTTTTATGCATTCATTATTAAACCTTCCAGGAGCGATTTTATTGATTATTGGAGTAATATAAATCCCAATTTGTCGTGATGTGTACAAAAAAGACATCAACCTTTTTGTTTGAAAAATAGTTGACATCTTTTTTTGAAACCTTAAGTTTATGACATTGAGTAAAAAAGAATATTATAAAAAATGTGGGAGTGGAAAAGTGGTTATTTTTAAAAGGTTTATTATTATGGTTCAATTCTTTACTTCAATACCTGTTCCTGTAAACATAGAATGCAGTGAGAAAGACTATGGTAAAGGACTAGTATTCGCTCCGCTTGTTGGCTTGATTCTTGGCATATTTATGTGTTTTGTCTATAAGCTGTTAAGCTTGTTTTTGCCTGCAAATATTATTTCAGTGTTGTTGGTTATTGTTTATATAGCGTTGACTGGGGGCCTTCATCTAGACGGCTTGGGAGACACTTTTGATGGTTTGTATTCTAATAGGCCAAAGGAGAAGATTCTTGAAATAATGAGGGACAGCAGAGTTGGAACAAATGCTGTGCTTGCGCTTGTGAGTATTATTTTGCTTAATTATGTTTTGTTAACAGAATTAAATACAAACCCACATATAATTGAGGCCTTGCTGCTTTTTCCTGTAGCAGGAAGGATTGGCTCCTTGATGGGTGCAGGTGTATCTGTTTATGCAAGAAAAAATGAAGGTTTGGGCAAAAGCTTTATTGATCATTGCGGAAAGAAAGAAATGTTTTTTGGAGGTATTTTATCTATTGTGATATTTTCTGCAATATATGGAGTTAAAGGCCTAATAATGGCTGCTATTGTGATGATAACTGCTGTAATAATTACAAAAATCTTTACAAAAAAGATAGAAGGTGCGACAGGGGATATACTTGGAGCTGTTTGTGAGTTAAATCAGACGACTTTTTTGGTTTTGTTTTATATTATGGAGGTAGTGCTTAAAATATAGGATTTTGCTTTGTTTTTAGGAGAGATGAAATTTGGAGTTGATTCTTGTAAGACATGGAGAGACAGATAGCAATAAACGGCAAACATATTTGGGTTGGACGGATGCAGAACTCAATGAAAACGGAGTCCAGCAGGTTCAGTTTCTAAGGGATAGGCTAAAAGGAACTAAAATAGATGGTATATATTCAAGTCCGCTTAAACGTGCAATGCAGACTGCAAAAATAATTAACGAAGATTATAAGCTTGATATTAAGTGTTCTCAAGGCTTAAAGGAAAGAAATTTTGGAATTTGGGACGATCTTACATATAAGGAATTGACAGAACAGTATCCAACAGAATACAGTGAATGGGTTAGCGATTGGGTTAAATACCGCATAAAGGATGGAGAAAGCGCTGAAGATGCCTATGATAGGGCAGCAGCGTTTATTGATGAACTTTTGAAGAACGGTGGAGATGGAGTTTTCCTGATTGTTACTCACTTAGGTGTGATAAGGTTTATACTTGCATATCTTTTGAATATGGGGATTGGAAGTTCCTGGCGTTTCAGAGTTGATAATGCCAGCATAACAAGAGTTGAAATCAAAGATGGTTATAGTGTGCTGACAATGCTTAACGGCTAGTTGAATTTTATCTTGACATATAACATATCTGCCGTTAAGATACCAATAATAATATAGGTATAGTGATGTTTTAGGA
This sequence comes from Acetivibrio cellulolyticus CD2, assembly GCF_000179595.2. Lineage (NCBI taxonomy): Bacteria > Bacillati > Bacillota > Clostridia > Acetivibrionales > Acetivibrionaceae > Acetivibrio > Acetivibrio cellulolyticus. Next base: position 395,595 of record NZ_JH556657.1, read on the forward strand.
GGAATTAGTGTGAATAGCATTACAGGAAGAGAATATAGCAGAAAGAGGATAAGGAATATTATACTAGATGGGTTAATGATAGCTATGGTATTTTTAGTTACGTATTTTACTAAAATTCCAGGTCCTGTTGGTCCTTTTAATATTGGGGATGCTGCTATAATTGTTGCCGCTATTTTGTTAGGGAAGAATAGTGGGTTTATTGCAGGTGCATTTGGTTCTGCTCTTGCAGACATTGCTTTTGGGGCTTTATACTTTGCGCCAATTACTTTTCTTGTTAAGGGACTTGAAGGTTTTATAATTGGATTTATTGTATATAAGTTTAGCAGCAATGGAGTTATACGGGAAGAGATAGTAAGAATTGTAGCTATAGCTATTGGTTGTTTGATTATGATAGCCGGATACTTTTTAGGAGAAACTTTTATTTTAAGCACCAGATTTGGATTTGCAGCAGCTATGCTAGAACTTCCTTTTAATGCAATACAGGCGGGACTCAGTGCTTTGGCAGGGTACTTGGTATCTACATCCCTTGTAAGAGTAAAAGTTTTAAAACGCATATTGGAGTAAAATATAATTAACATTGTGCGAGGTGTAGCCAAATATGAAAGTCACCATACTTGGAAATAATGGACCTTTTCCTTCGGCAGGAGGAGCTTGTTCTGGATATCTCATAGCCGAAGGAGATAAAAAAATTTTGATAGACTGTGGAAATGGCGTGTTGTCTAATTTGCAGAAGTTTATAAGAATTGAGGAATTGGATGCAATTATTCTTACTCATTTGCATAGTGACCATATGTCCGACATGATGGTGCTGCGATATGCAGTACAGATAAAAATGAACAGAGGGTTTGGCAATAAGCCGATAGACGTTTATGCACCAGCCCAGCCGCAAGAGGAATTTAGCAGAATCAATATTCTGGGAATTTTTAATTTGAATCCTATTACACCTGAATTGGTTTTAAACTTTGGGAAGATGAGGTTGGAATTCAAGGAAATGGTTCATCCGGTTAAGTGTTATGCTTTGTCAATAACTTCAGGTGACAAGAGATTTGTATATTCGGGAGATACATCATGGAATGAATCTATTATTGAGTTTTCAAAAGAGGCGGACTTGATAATGCTTGATGCCGGTTTGCTTTCTAAGGATAAGCAGAGTGATAATGTTCCACATCTTACTGCAAGGGAATGCGGTATCGTTGCCCAAAAAGCAAATGCTGGAAAGCTGCTGCTTACACATTTTTGGCCAGAAGATGATGTGACAAATCACATTGCAGAGGCTAAGGAAAGCTTTTCTAATGTTGAAATAGCAGGGTTGCTAAATACTTACGAGATTTAAAGTTTATTGTATTATTATTAGTACATTGAAAAGATTTAAATATATAAGAATTTCTATAGAAGGAAATAAAAAAAGTGAGACTTATTAGCTCACTTTTTTATACTAAGGAAATTATGGTTGTTTTACATTTCTTGTGTTTATGGGAATAAATAAAATATTTTGATTGTGCTAATTTTTGAACTCAACAAGGTATTTATTCAGCTTGCTGTCGAGTTGCTGTACTAATTCGTCAAGCTTGCTAACGGATTGTGTCATCTCAGAAATTGCTGAAAGTTCATGTTCTGTGGTAGCAGCGACTTCTTCGCTGGCAGCAGCAGTTTCTTGAGAAACTGAGGAAATATTCTCTATTGCTGAAGTAACCTGTATCTTGTCATTCTGCATTTTTGAAACAGCTTGATTAACCTCATTGATTTTGCCTACTATATAAGTTATGGCGTTAGCTATATCGTTAAAAGCACTATCTGTTTTGTTAACAGCTCCATTTTGCTCCTGTGACATCTTTTTCATTAATTCCATCGATTGAATTGCCAACTGTGATTCTTCCTGTATACTCTGCATCAATAGGTTGATTTCTTCGGTTGACTTTCTGCTCTGGTCAGCAAGCTTTCTGACTTCTTCCGCAACAACAGCGAAACCTCTTCCTGCTTCACCAGCTCTTGCAGCTTCAATAGCAGCGTTCAGAGCAAGAAGGTTTGTCTGTTCGGCTATACTTTCAATGGATTCAACGAAAAGCCCGATATCATTAGTTGTATTGGTTAACTTTTCAATTACGGCAAATATCTTCTCGGCTGTATCGTTGTTTTCTTTTGATTTATTACGCAGAATGCTTACTGAGTCTAGACCTACATTGTTCAGATCACTTATTTTTCTAGTCTCTTCGGTTATTCTGGTATAACTTTCATATACAAAATCAATCTGCTCACTTAGGTTATCCACCATTTCAACACCATGTTGTGCTGATTGTGCTTGCTCAGATGCTCCTTTTGCAATATCATCCATGGTTTTTGAGATGTCCTCCATAGCGTTTGATGCATGCTGGGCTGTGGCACAGACAGCATGAGAAGATTCCATAATTGAGCTTGAAAGATTATGAAAGTTGTGAACCAAATTTTTTATGTCCATAAGAACATCATTAAAACCAGTTGCAACATTTTTTAATTCTGAACACCTCTGGATGTCAACCAGATGAGAATAGTCGCCTTGCTTAATTGAATTAATATCGCTTTCCAGACACTTAAAATTCTTTTTTACAATAATATTGCTTATCAAGTACATTAGGAAACTTGATAAAACTGAGGACACTACTAAAAGTAAAACTGAAGTCCAATTACTGTTTAGTATCTTTGCAATAATAGCAAAAACTATAGCCACAAGAAGCGGTAATATAAGTAAAGTTCTTGATGATGAAAGAAGTCTATGTGCGATTTTTTTCATATTCTTACCTCCAGTATAGATAATGAGAAATAGTTACTGGCCAAAGATATGCATATACTATTAATAATTCTACAGAAATAGATAAAATCCTCTTTGTTAAAAAAATGAATTATTTGTATCTTACCCTTGAAGTATTAATTAAATTTGTTGTTGACTTTGATTGTATAATTGTATACAATTATACATAAATACTTAGATACGAAAATACCAAAATACATATATACAGTGGATTATTAACTTAGTAAAAATTATAATAAAGTTTATGTTTATAACAAAGTTCTTTTATTAGGCATTTGCAAAATGACTTAAAAAATCAGATGTAAAAAGTTAGAAGAGATGTAAAATGGACTTTGATAACTTAAGAGGGATATATGTTAGTGATTTGACTGAAAAACCAGAACCTTGTTGATGAAATTACAGCACAAATAAGCTTATGTATAAGACATAAGTTTCAAGAGTAAGTTAGTAAATCAAGCGATTAAAGGTTTTAAACTACGTATATACTTGTGCTCATGAATTTTATCTGCAAGTATTACAGTAATTAGTTGTGTGATACCTGCGAGATATAAATCTGCTTTAATAGTTAGGTTGTCTCTTGTTTTAAGATTACCACAGGCCATAGGCTCCTTAAGGTATTGAATGTTTTTTTCTACTACAGTCCTAATTTTGTAGTCAGAAATCCATTCGTCAGAGCCTCTAATCACACCTGGATACATGCGTTTATCCATGGCAGGAGATGTGAAGGTTACACGACCGCAAGGCTTGCCATTACAGGGGTTATCACAAGAAGTAACCCATTTACCTTTAATTAGTTTTGCCTGTGGGCACCGCCATTTGAATCTTTCGATTCTTCCTTCTTCTCGGCTCCAGCCATTTGGTTTCATTGGTACAGAAGAATCTTTAGAGCAAAGTGGCCAACCATCATCATTGTATTTAATAGGCGGAAGATTAGGGTTTGAATTTCTGGAATTCAAAGGTATTAGAGCCCTTTGAAACTTGAGTTCATCTAAGAGCAATGTGTAGGTATCGCACGTATCAAAAATAGAATCACCAAGGAAAGTGCTTGGTTTAAAATCCGGGTGAAGAGTAAAGAAGTCTGCAAATACTGGTTTAAGGGATTTGGAATCACTAATAGATTTATCTTCGTCTGGAGAATCCGATTTTTTCTCAATGTGCATTTCAGGATGTTTCTTTTTGAAGTCACTATCCAAAAAGGCAATATGTCTTGGAATGCCGAGGCCGTTGGTGATAATGCCAAACTTGTAGACATAGCAGAAGTAGCCGTTTATGTAGAGTTGCTTGATTTCTTTGTTTGCAGAGGCTGAAGAAGGCATAAGGCTATAAGCCATTTTATATACATCGACATCAGGCTTGTCCTTGTAGAAAGCCTTGAGTTTTTTTATGATAGAATTTATGAACTTTGGGTTATTCTCAGTTACAAAGGTTTCAATACCTGAAGTATCATAAGCGATAGTGGATGCAAGAGTAGTGTTAATTTCCTGGCAAATAGGTTCTGTAATATCTACAAGGTGGTTAAAGAAGTTTTCCAGGTAAATAACGAAATCTTGTTTGAACCGTGTAAACTGAGAGTTATGAGGGACGTCTGGAAGGCCACAGAATTCACGGGCTTCATGGCATAAATTAAGAAAAATAATGAGTAGCGAAACTGTAGGAATGCCAAGAATTTTCTGCAGAACTAATGCTGAAAGCATTGAAGAGAGTGAATATTTACGGTCTCTCCCTAGAGTTTTGTGGTAAGACCAATAAAAATCCTGTGGTATAAGCGAAGATAAATCAAGATGTTGTGAGAGTAGCTTAAGAAATTTTGGCTTATTATTTTGAAAAACATCTTTACATTCTTCGAATGTGTCAGCAAAAGAAATTTGTTTATAAAGTTTTACCATTTGTTTTCCCCTTCTCTTGTTTAAAATTGGATTAGATACCTATATTTTACTAGAAGCAGAGGGGGAAAACAATAAAAATATCAATTTGAAATGCAGTAAATTCAAGCGTTATAGCATTTCGCAAATAACTAAAGTTCTTTTATATTAAGGGGGTTTGAACATGATAGAGTTCAACAAGAAAACAAATACGCTGGAACAAACTCAATACAAGTATTCACTTCAAGATGTGGCAGAACCTAACCTCTATAGAGAGATTTTTAACTATGATGAGATACCAAAATGTGCTTTTAACCATAGAAAAGTTCCAATGTTTCCTGCAGACGAAATATGGATAACAGATACCACATTCAGAGACGGTCAGCAGTCCAGGGCACCATATACAGTAGAACAGGTTCTGCACCTTTTTGACCTCTTGCATAAGCTCAGTGGACCTAATGGAATAATAAAGCAGTGTGAGTTTTTTCTATATAGTGATAGGGATAAAGAAGCTGTTTACAAGTGTCAGGAGAGGGGATATAAATACCCTGAAGTTACAAGCTGGATAAGGGCTACAAAAAATGATTTTCAACTCGCCAAGGATATGGGTTTGAAAGAGAGCGGCATTTTAGTCAGTTGCTCCGATTATCATATATTTAAGAAACTTAACATGACTAGAAAACAAGCTCTTGACCATTATATGGGCATTATTAAGAGCGCAATTGAGGTGGGAATTAAGCCTAGATGTCATTTTGAGGATATTACCAGAGCTGATTTTTATGGTTTTGTTGTGCCTTTTGCTCTAGAACTCAGAAGACTTTCAGAAGAAAGTGGAGTGCCGATAAAAATCCGGGCATGTGATACATTAGGTTATGGAGTTGCGTATCCGGGAGCTGCGTTACCTAGAAGTGTACCGGGAATTATATATGGTCTGAGGCACCATGCAGGTTTCCCAAGTGAACTTATTGAGTGGCATGGACATAACGACTTTTATAAGGCTGTAAGCAACTCAGCTGTTGCATGGCTATATGGAGCTTCCAGTGTAAACTGTTCACTCCTGGGAATTGGAGAAAGAACAGGAAATACACCTCTTGAAGCTATGGTAATTGAGTATGCTCAGATCAGAGGGACTACGGACGGGATGGATACAACTGTTATCACTGAAATAGCAGATTATTATGAAAAAGAAATCGGCTACCATATACCTTCGAGGACACCTTTTGTCGGAAGAAACTTTAATGTCACACAGGCAGGTATTCACGCTGATGGACTTCTCAAGAATGAAGAAATCTATAACATATTTGATACAGCAAAGCTTCTTAACAGACCAGTTGGTGTTGCTATCAACCAAACATCCGGTCTTGCAGGAATAGCACATTGGATAAACAGCTATTTCGGATTGGATGGCAGCAAACGTATAGATAAAAGAGATGAAAGAGTTGTAAAGATAAAAGACTGGGTTGATGAACAATACAAGGATGGACGTGTTACAGCTATTGGCGATAATGAGCTCGAAGAGGTTATTAGGAAAATGGCTCCGGAAATATTTGACCTGGTTCTTTAATAAAAGTTTACCATGAAACAGAGTATTTTATAATAATTGTGCTCTGCAAAGAGGGAGGGCTAAATGGCAAGAATTGAACATGATGAGAGTGAAATCAATTTACATTCTCTAAGGGCTAAGGTTTTTAACCATATACAGAATGATATTTTAAATGGAGTATATAAGCCGGGCGACAGCCTTACGGAGTCAAAACTTTGTACTGAACTCGGAGTCAGCAGGACTCCAATAAGAGAAGCTATAAGGCAGCTTGAATTGGAAGGACTTGTTCAATCCATACCAAACAAAGGTGTATTTGTTAATGGAATTTCGACTAAAGATATTGAGGATATATATACTATAAGAATGCTGATTGAAGGTTTAGCTGCGAGATGGGCGGCCGAGAACATTACTCAGGAAGAACTTAAAGAACTCAAAGAGACCATTGATCTTGAAGAGTTTTATACAATGAAAAATGATACCGAGCATCTTTTAAAGCTTGACTCGAAATTTCATGAGATAATATTTAGGACCAGTAAAAGCAGATCACTTATGCATGTTTTGAGTATGTTTCATCATTATGTTCAAAAGGCCAGAAATGCTTCTTTCGGATCGCCTGGAAGGGCAATGAAGGTGCTCGATGAGCATAAGGCTATTTTTCAGGCGATATCGGATAGGGATGCCGAAAGAGCAGAAAGACTTACTACTGAACATGTAAAAAACGCAAGTGTCGAATGCCAAACAGCATATAAGCTTTTGATGGAAAGGGAAGGCAAGTAAGGTATCTATTATTAAAAAAACAGTCCACACTTTTTTGGTGTGGACTGTTTTTAATAGTTTATTTTTATTAAGGTGCTAGATATATCTTAGGTGTTGGAGGTGTATTCATTCCACTACCTATAAAGAATCCGGTATGAGGAGGTTGATTATATGCTACGTTCTGCCAAGCTACACCAAGTCTGTAAACCGGATCGTGCATTAAAGTATAGATTTTACGTTCTGTAGTAGCTGTAGTTGTATAAATACGCAAAGCTCTACTATCACTTGTTCTCCAGATTACTTCTTCTCTCCAGTCTCCTAATATATCTGCCTGCAAACATGGAACAGATTTGGTACCATTGTTTGCCGAACATCCACTTGCTGAAAAACCAGATCCACTACCATCACGATTGGTTACTGTAGTACCGTCCAAGATTTCACGGCATTCATCGCCATCCCACCAAATCGCAAAGTTCTTTTGACTTGGAGCTGAGCCAAGGTTCTTTCCAGTACAGCTAAATAATGAAGACCCAGCAGCCCACATTTCTTCGCCTGGAGTGTTTGGATCAATGTCAGCTGTACAAGCTCTACCAGTATCACCTGATGCATTCCATCTGAATATTTGATTTCCGGTTTTTGCATCTAGCAAAACTGCTCCTCCTGATGATTCAAGACATCCCCATACTTCCAAGCCAGGTCTGTTTGGATCAAGATCACCAAAATGCATTGAATCACCATGACCTAATTTGGTATTCCATAAACCCTTACCATTATCATCAATACAAGCCATACCACTAATAATCTCATCACGTCCATCTCCATCAACATCACCTACTGAAAGGTTATGGTTACCCTGTCCTGCATATGATGAATTACCGCTGTCATTGCTGTCAAATACCCATCTCTTTTCAAGTTTTCCGTTTCTAAAATCCCATGCTGCAAATACCATTCTTGTATAGTACCCACGTCCCATAACAAGACTTGGATGTTGTCCATCAAGATAAGCAACACAAGCTCTCATACGGTCTACTCTGTTACCATAGCTGTCACCCCAACTTGAAACAGTTCCTCTTGGAACTACATAGTCTACGGTTGAAAGTGCTTCACCTGTAGGTCCGCTAAATACAGTAAGGTACTCAGGACCTGATAATATGTATCCGCTTGAGTTAACGTAATTTGCACTTGCATTACCTATAACCTTACCCTTGCCATCTGTAGTTCCATCTGCCGTCTTACAAGCAACTTCTGCCTTGCCATCACCATCTAAATCGTAAACCATGTACTGGTTATAATGTGCACCACTGCGGAGATTTTTACCAAGGTTTATTGTCCAAAGCTTTTTACCTGATAAAGTATATCCTTCAAGGTATTCAGGATCGGTAACTCCTGAATTTGCGTTATCCTGTGGATTTTTCTCCCACTTAATAACAATATCATACTGTCCGTCTCCGTCCAAATCACCGGTACTGCTGTCACCTGCTGTATATCCACTAGCTGGAGGAGTAATAGGCACTTGCAAATAATTCTGTCCCCAAACGCTAGCTTCTTTTGATGCTGACTGTTCTTGACCGTTTATTACCGGTTTTACAGTATATGAGGAGCTTGTGCTTCCGCTTGCATCTACATAATTTGTAGCACCAGTAATAGGTGAAGAGTTTACTTTGGTTCCGTTGCGGTATAGATTGAATGAAACACCTGAGGAATCAGTACCAAGCATACGCCAGCTTACAAAAACACCATTACTTACTTTAACAGCTACTAAACCTCTGTCAAGATTCTCCATCTGCCTTGAACCTGCTATTGGTGCTGAAGTGCTAGTTGGAGCTGTAGGTTCTTGTGGTTTTGTAGGTGTGGGTGTAGATGTTCCTTGAATTGTTATACCTGCAGGAAACTGTGTAATAAGTCCGAGCAAGTAACTCCTAATTAATGCAAAATCAATTGAATTAACTCCGTTATCAGCATTTACATCAGCTGCTATCTTCCAGTTGGAAGCCGGAAGATCTGATGAACCACCAATTAGATATGTTCTCATCAATGCAAAATCAATTGCATTTACGTTAGTGTCAGCATCGACGTCACCATACTTTGTTGATGCCTGACCATTTGCGGCATAAAAGCCTGTGTTTGGTAAAAAGCTAAGGACTAAACCAAACACGAGTAAAAAAATTAATACTTTTTTCACAAGATATTCCCCCTTTTTTTAAACTTATATTTTAATGCGCATAAAAAGAATTTTTGTGGGGTACATTTAAATCTTTTTTAGAATTCTTTACAAATTTGTTGGAATCGTATTGTAGTAAAGGTGTTATATAGGTTAAGAAAATATAGATTTCGTTTTTCTTGCGTGAAAATTTTAAAATTTGAGGCACAATAGTACAATAGTATACCTTGATTATGACAAATTTATGTTATAATATCAGAAGTTATGTAAGAATGGAGCTATAATATGAAACTACCTGTTGAATTTTTAGATAAGATTAAAAATCTTTTAGATGCTGCTGAATATGAGGATTTCATAAAGTCATATGACCTACCGAGATTCTATGGATTAAGAGTTAATACACTTAAAATAAGTGTAGAAGAGTTTTTGAAAATATCTCCTTTTAAACTTGAGCCAATTCCATGGACGAAAGATGGTTTTTACTATAATGAAGGAGAAAATCCTGGTAAACATCCTTACTATTACGCAGGGCTATATTATATTCAGGAGCCTAGTGCGATGCTTCCGGGAGCTGTAATAGATGCAAAACCCGGCGAAAATATTTTGGACCTTTGCGCTGCTCCTGGAGGCAAAACTGTGCAAATAGCTGCTGGTATGAAGGGCAAGGGGCTTCTGGTAGCTAATGATATTAATTCTGACAGAGTCAAAGCACTTGTTAAGAATATTGAATTGTGTGGTATTACAAATGCTGTAGTTACTAATGATTCTCCCCAAAACCTTTCTGCGAAGTTTAATCACTTTTTTGATAAAATCCTGATTGATGCACCCTGCTCTGGGGAAGGAATGTTTCGGAAAGATGAGGATGCAGCAAAAAGTTGGGGAAAATACAAATGTGATTTGTGCTCAGGAATGCAGAGGGATATTCTGGGTCATGTAGATGGAATGTTAAAGCCCGGGGGATATTTGGTTTATTCAACCTGTACCTTTTCACCGGAAGAGAATGAGCAAATGATTGCAGCATTTCTAGAGAGCCATCCTGATTATGAACTCTTTGAAGTACCTAAGACAGGTGGAATAGACGATGGTCGTCCGCAATGGTCGGATAATAACTCTGAGCTTAAGAAGACTGCAAGATTATGGCCTCACAAGATAAAAGGAGAGGGTCATTTTGTTGCTTTGCTGCATAAGAAGGACAGCAATTACAAAGCTTTGGAGAGTTTCGATAAAACTGTAATATCTGGCAGCAATGATGTGCTTGACAGTTTCAGAATTTTTGAGAAGGATAACTTGAGCGTGAGCTTGGAGGATCATTTTATAGTAAAAGGAAGCAATCTTTACTCATTGCCTGTCAAATTACCCGATCTTTCGGGAATAAAGGTTGCAAAATTTGGTAGATATATAGGCGAAGCTGCAAAAGGAAGGTTTGAACCGTCACATTCCTTTATTTTATCACTTTGTAAAAGTGATTTAAAGAATGTGTTGAGCTTTGCTTCAAATTCAAATGAAGTTATAAAATACCTAAAGGGGGAAACTCTAATGACTGAAAGTCAAAAAGGTTATATAGGTGTTTTAGTTGACGGATATACTCTAGGATGGGCCAAACAGACTGGAGATATGCTGAAGAATCTATACCCTAAGGGATGGCGTAAGATGAATTGATTTAATGAATTTGCGAAGCAAAGGTCATAAAATTGAGTGGGATTAAATGCCCTCCGAAATTTTTATTTAGCCTCTTGGAGTGAAATGCAAGAGGCAAAAATGGAGGGACTCGATGTCCCGGAGTTTTTATTAAAAGGTTGGGTGAGTTATGAGAGAAACACAAAGAGTAGACAGGATACTATCAAACTTTGGGTTTGGTACACGCAGAGAGATCAAGCAACTGGTGAAAAACGGCGAAGTAAAGGTTGATGGTGAGGTTATTAAGGATAGTGGAATGCACGTAGATCCTAAGACAAGCAAGATAGAAATATCCGGCCAAGTGTTAAATTACAGGCAATTTATATATGTCATGATGAACAAACCGGCAGGAGTTATATCGGCAACTTTTGACAATAGACATGAGACTGTTGTTGATATTTTGCCGGAGGAATACAAGTGCTTTGATCCATTTCCTGTTGGAAGATTGGACATTGATACGGAAGGACTCCTTCTTATGACCAATGACGGACAACTTGCACATGAGCTTCTATCACCGAGAAAGCATGTCCCCAAAAAATACTTTGCCTATATAGAAGGAGAAGTTTCAGCAGGTGATGTGAAAATGTTTGAAGAGGGAATACTTTTAGATGATGGCTATAAAACGCTTCCTGCGGAACTACATATTCTTGAGCAAGGTGAATCTTCAAGTGTTGAAGTTATAATATTTGAAGGAAAGTTTCATCAGGTTAAAAGAATGTTTGAAGCTGTTGGAAAGAAAGTCAAGTATTTAAAAAGGATTACTATGGGCAATCTAGTATTGGATGAAGCCCTTGCGACAGGTGAATGTCGCGAACTAACAGAGAATGAGCTTACGGGCCTTATTAATGCAGTAAGAACTGAAAATGACAGTAATTTAAACTAATTTACCAGGGTGGGAAAATTATGAATAAACAGAGCTTAAATAAACTTTCACTATTTTTAACAGGGCTTGAAAGCCGTATAGAAGAAAACAGTGATTTCTTTAAAAAAATCGATATGGTATTTAAGTCGGGATCAAAAGAGTTTCCTGGCAATGTAGTTCTTCAAGGAGAAAAATTGAAGGTCAATTGTAGTGGAAATTCAGAAATAATAGAAAAAAACTGGCTTGGTTTACGGGTGACGAAACTTGCTCAAAACTATGATAGTTTATTGCTTACATACGAAGAAAGAGGAACAACTATATTTATAGAAGCAGATGATAAAAATGTGAAAATGAAAACTAAGGAAAATCAGGTTGAAGAAATATTAAACAATCACAATGATGTTCCTCAAATATCAAACAGGGATTATTATATAAAAGTTGGGCAAGCAGATGATTTACTAAGAGAGATTGGAATTCTGGCTGCTAATGGGAAAATAAAAAATGATATGATCCGCAAATATAATCAGATAGACCGTTTTGTCGAGCTGATAAATGATATGCTAAATGATCTGTTAAAGGAGCATGAATCAATAACAGTATTGGATTGTGGGTGTGGAAAGTCATATCTAACTTTCGTGCTAAACTATTATATAAAAGAAGTATTAAAGAAGCCCTGCCACTTTATAGGTTTGGATAATTCTCCAATTGTTATTGATGCTTCAAAGAAGATAGCTGATAACCTTGGCTATCATAACATGGAGTTTAAAGTAACGGATATAAGCAACTATAAGGCTAATAGAGATATTCACATGGTTATAAGCCTGCATGCTTGTAATACCGCTACAGATCAGGCAATAGCTTTGGCAGTAAACAATAACGTTAAATCGATAGTTGTAGTACCGTGCTGTCAGCAGGAAATATTAAGCCAGTACTCATATCCTCCTTTTGAGCAAATAATAAAGCACGGGCTGTTAAAAGCAAGAATGGCGGATATAATTACCGATGGAGTTAGGGCGCTGCTGCTTGAAGCTTTGGGATTTAAAGTCTCGGTTGTTGAATATATTTCCCCAATTGAAACGCCTAAAAATCTTATGATAAGGGCTCATAAAGTTCATCAGCCCAACTCAGGATTGCTTGAGGAATATAAGGAACTTAAAAAAATATTAAATATAGCTCCAACACTGGAAAAACTTATTTCGGAATAACTGAAATATTGTCTTTTTTGCATTTAACACAACCTATATATAGCTAATACGTGCCTTGTGGAAATAAAGCAAAAATTGTTATTTCGTTATCCTAAAATCTCTTTTTGAATAATCGATGGGAATATACATATATTAATATAGATAGTTTTTCTTTTATGTAAATCGATTGACTATTATTGTTTTTTTTAATAAAATGTTTTTGGAGTTATTTATAAAATGTTTTATTTTATGGTAAAAGTACAGGAAAAACTATGAATTATTTAGACTTTAGTAAATATTTTTTGTAAAAATTTAAATTTAGTATTAAAATGTTTGGCAAATTATCCGAAAAATATTTGGAAAGAACATTAATAGAATTTTAATTAGATGTTGAATTGTTCTATAAGCTTATAAAGACTAATTTATTAAAAGCATTTTGGGAAAAATGAAATTACTAAAATCTAAACGAAGAGGTGATTGTTTTGTCAAAAACTAAGCAACTGTACGAAGATAATGGTGTAGAACTCTCAAAATCTACAATCAGTGTTGGGGATGAAATAACTCTACTATATAGTGGTTTGCTTGCCCAAAGTGGAGCGGACTCTATATACGCTCATATCGGTTATGGCGATAACTGGGAAGGTAAAGAATTTATCCCTATGGAAAAGATGGAGGATAAATTCAAGGCAACTATTAAAGTTAATCTATCAGACAAATTAAATGTAGCATTTAAGGATGGCGTAGATAACTGGGACAATAATTCACAGCTAAATTACTCCTTTAATGTTGCAAAAAGAGCTGAAAAATCAAGTACTTCAGAAGAAAAGAAAACTACAGCAAAAGTTAAAGCTACTTCAATGAATGCTGATGCTGCTAAAGAAACTGCAGAAACAAAACAAAAGGTTACAAAGGCTAAGACTACAGTAGCGAAAGCTTCAGCTCCAAAGGCAACTGCAGCTCCAAAGGCTGCTGCAGCAAAGGCAACTGCAGCAAAGGCAACTGCAGCGAAAGCCCCGGCAGCAAAGAAAAGTACTGCATCTAAGTCAACAGGGGCAAAGAAGACTACTAAATAGGTAATATGACATTGGTTGATACTAGAAAAATTAGCCTTTTGTACTATTTATTTTCAACGTATGGCATTGTATAATTAACTTAAAACAGAAGAAGGGGGCAATGCTGCATGGAAAAAGTATTGCAATCAAAAAAAGTAATTAAGCTGACAGAAGCAGAAAAGAAAGTGCTGTCCGCATACTCTGCATATACTAACGAAAATGATTTAAAGCCGCTGCAACCTAATATTACTGATAAAAAAATAGTCAATTGATAATTTATAGCATGAAAAAAAGAGGTAAATGACCTCTTTTTTTGTTTTATAGGGTACGTTCATCCCTGTTCACAAATCATTTGACAAGAAATTAATATCGTATTAATATTATTTTATGAATATTTTACTTTATGGTATGCTGTAAAGTTTATGCAGGAGTATCCTGTTAATTATATTTAAAGTATGTATATCTATTTTGTAGAGCATTTCTAAGTTAGAGCAATATTTTTTCTATTGCCGTGGATAAAATTGATTCATAAAAATGCTAAAGCTGTTTTTAACGTAACAAAAGGGAGGATCTTGCATTGTTTAGCGTCATGATTGTTGAGGATGACCCATTAATCTGTGAATGGCTAGCAACTCAAATAAATTGGAACCAGTTAGGGTTTGAAGTTGGATATATTGCAAATAATGGTATAGATGCATTACAGAAGCTTAATGAATATAATCCCGATGTTGTTATATCGGATATAAGTATGCCTAAAATGGGTGGGATAGAGCTTTTAAACTCTATTAAGGAATATGATAAAGGGCCACAGGTCGTTTTTTTAAGTGATGAAAGTGATTATTCGCATGTTAAGCAGGGAATTTTGCTTGGAGCATTCGGTTATATTTTAAAACCTATAGACAAGAACAATCTTATCGAGTTGATGAAAAAAGTCTTTAACGATCTGACGGTTAAGAAGCAGGAGGAAGAAAAAAGCCAAAAGATCAAGGAAAAAATTGAGCTTTTCAGAGAACGGCTTCTCTATGACATTTTCAGAGGAAAAGAATATCCGCTGCAAAAGTTTGACGATATTGTTAGCGAGTATGGAATAAACCTCCACAAAGGTGCAGTACAGGTAGCTGTTGTTGAAATAGGCAATTTTGATGCCAATTCAAAGGAATTGGTGAAGAGTGGTAAGTTTGATGAGCTTACAGAAAAAGTTCGAAATGGAATATTGGAAATGGTTGATGGCTTTGGTGGGATTAGTTGTGTAATAGGTGATATGGATATTGGAACACTTAGTGTAATTATTCAACCAGTTAATGAAATTCAATTAAACGAATTTGAAGAAATATCCTACTCGTTTTTCTCAAAACTGCTAGAAAAGATCAAGCTGGATATGAACGTAAGGGTAACCATTGGAGTGGGGAATATCCAACAACAGGTCAATGAAATCAGCTTGAGTTATATGGGAGCGAAAGCTGCATTGCGGCATAAATATATTTTAGGTGGAAACCGTGTAATACATATAAAAGAGTTTGATTTTGAAGAGAAGCAGAAAATCTTATATCCTGCCGAGAGGGAAAAGTTGCTGACCGAGTATATAATGTCAGCTGACGAAAAGGCTCTGCAATTAGTTAACAACTTATTTAACGAAATAAGTTTGGGGTCACAGGGCGCATTAAAGCGAATAGCCTTTGCTACCAATCAGTTAATTTATAATATTTCCCGGTATATAGATTCTCAGTATAGCTATATAAAAAAATTATATGATTTCAACAAATTTACAGATATAGACTTTACCTCGTTTAAGTCGGAAGAAGAAATCAAGGATTATCTTATATACATAGTGAATGATATTATGGAAGTAATAAAAAAGTATAAGCCTGGTCATGGAAATCCTATAATAAAAAAGGCTTGTGATTATGTTCTTCAACATATTGATGAGGATATCACCCTTTTAAATATTTCTGATAAATTAAGCCTTAGCAAGAATTATTTCTGTTCGCTGTTTAAGCAGGAAACCGGTTATAATTTTCTTGAATATGTAACTACCGTGAAAATGGAGTGGGCTAAAAGGCTTCTTAAGGAAGGAAATTGTAAGACTTACGAGGTAAGTGATATGCTTGGTTACCGTGAGTCGAGTTATTTCAGCAGATTATTCCGAAAGCACACAGATTACAGTCCTGCTGAGTATAAAAAACTGTTTAGAAGTGATTCAAATGATATAAATGAATAAAAACTTTTTAAAAATTCTATGTATTTATTGATAAATTGTGAATACAATAATGTCGTAGTAGACAAGAACGTTATATATTTTTAAAGAGATCGAACTGTGCCCCGCACGATCTAGAAAAGAATCATGTTACGGGGCATTAGTGCTTTTTAGTATTGTATAGTTTAGTTGTTCATATTGTTAAGAAGCATTTCTTCTATATAAATCTTGTATGCTTTTAAGGTGGTTTTATTAAGAGGCATAGGGAGAATTTGTTCAAACTAATTCTAGTTGATTGTTTTAGTCGTTTAAATAAGGAATGCTAAAAATATAATTTTGATATTTAAAAAGTATATATTTTTTGTTTTAAAAAAGGATAAAGTGCCGATATATAGAATATATAATTTAAACATAATCATAGCAAGGTGGGGGATTTGATGCAGAATAAAGAGATTATTGCTTTATTGTTGGCAGGTGGTCAGGGCAGTAGATTGGGTGTATTGACCAAGAATATAGCAAAACCGGCAGTTTCTTATGGTGGAAAGTATAGAATTATTGATTTTTCTTTAAGTAATTGTATAAACTCAGATATTGATACTGTAGGTGTACTTACTCAATATCAACCATTAGAACTCAATGCTCATATAGGAATCGGTAAGCCCTGGGATATGGATAGAATTGATGGCGGTGTAACGATACTTTCCCCCTATCTTAAAGCTGAAATGGGAGAATGGTACAAAGGGACTGCAAATGCGGTTTTCCAGAACATTCATTATGTTGACAAGCATTCACCGCGATATGTTGTTATATTATCCGGAGACCATATATACAAGATGGACTATTCAAAAATGCTTGATTTCCACAAGGCGAATAATGCAGATGCCACAATATCAGTAATTAACGTACCTTTTGAAGAAGCTTCAAGATATGGCATAATGAATACTCGAGATAATGGAAAAATCTATGAGTTCCAGGAGAAACCTGCGAATCCAAAAAGCAATCTTGCTTCAATGGGCGTGTATATATTCACATGGGAAGTCTTGAGAGATTACCTTGTAAGAGATGATCAGAACCAGGAGTCAGACCACGACTTCGGTAAAAATATTATTCCTATGATGTTAAATGAAGGCAAGAATATGTGGGCGTACAGTTTCAGCGGTTATTGGCGTGATGTGGGTACAATACAAGCTTTTTGGGAATCTAATATGGACCTTATAAGCAGGGTTCCAGATTTTAATCTTTTTGACCCTGCATGGAAGATATTTACGCCGAATCCGGTAAAGCCTGCACATTATATAGGCCCGGAAGGCAGTATTAAGAAGGCGATTGTTTCAGAAGGATGTATGATTTATGGGAAAGTTAAGAATTCTGTTATTTTTCCAGGTGCAT
The DNA here is from genome assembly GCF_000179595.2 of Acetivibrio cellulolyticus CD2. NCBI lineage: Bacteria > Bacillati > Bacillota > Clostridia > Acetivibrionales > Acetivibrionaceae > Acetivibrio > Acetivibrio cellulolyticus. The sequence continues at coordinate 413,060 of NZ_JH556657.1, forward strand.
TTATTTCTGAGGAAGCTGTTATTGAAGACTCAATAATAATGTCCGATGCTTTCGTAGGAAAGGGTACATATATTAGTCAGTGTATATTAGGAGAAAAAGTTAAAGTCGGAGACAAAGTTAAGATGGGATTCGGCGAAAATATACAAAATGAATTGAAACCTTCAATTTATGATTCAGGTATAACTGTTGTAGGTGACAGGGCTGTTATACCAGATGAGTGCACGATTGGCAAGAATGTAGTAATTGATGTAGGTATTACGAGCGATGAGTTCTGCTCATTGAATATTGGATCGGGAAAAAGTGTTTTAAAAGGGGGGGAATGTGAATGAAAAGTACAATGGGTATAATTTTGACCGGAGGAAAGAACAACAGGCTGAAAGAACTTGCAGAAACGCGTTCAAGCACTGCAGTTCCAGTAGCAGGCAAGTATAGGATGATTGATTTTGCATTGTCAAATATGGTCAATTCCGGAATTACCAATGTTGGGGTTCTTACTCAGTATAGTTTTCGTTCACTTATGGACCACCTTGGTTCGGGAAAAGAGTGGGATCTTGACAGAAGAAATGATGGACTTTTTATATTTCCGCCTTCTCTGACAGGAGAAAATTCAGGCTGGTATCAGGGAAGTGCTGATGCTATGTTCCACAATATCACATTTCTCAAACGTAGTTTTGAAGAGTATGTAGTAATAGCGATGGGTAATTGTATTTATAATATGCGTTTTGATGAGATGCTTGAGTACCATTTGGACAGGAATGCAGATATAACAATTGCATACAGGGATATGTTTGACTTACCTCCGGAAGAGCTGGTGCATCTTGGCGTAATGAGTATGGACGAAAGCGGAAGAGTCGTTGATTTTCAGGAGAAGCATAACGAACCTAAATCAACTACATGTTCGATGGGTATATATATATTGAGAAGGGAACTTCTCATTGAACTTTTAGATGAATGTGCTTCTCATGGGAAATACGATTTTGTTAAGGATATACTTATTAAAAAGCTGGAAAGTCTCAAAATATTCGGATATAGATTTAATGGCTATTGGAGAAATATAAGTACAATAAATGCCTACTATAGATTAAACATGGAAATGCTAAAGCCCGAGATTAGAAACGAGCTTTTTGAGAGTGAAGGAAAGATATATACAAAGGTTAAGGACGAAGCACCTGCTAAATATAATGAGGAGGCTGAAGTCACGAACTCTATTGTAGCTGATGGTTGTATTATTGAAGGAAAGGTAGAGGGATCTGTTCTTTTTAGAGGAGTTACAATCAAAAAAGGTGTTAATGTTAAGAACTGCATCATTATGCAGGGAACAGTTTTGGAAGAAGACGTTACAATAGAAAATTCCATCCTTGATAAGGGTGTTGTATTATCGAAGGGAATAAACTTGAAAGGAACTTCAAAGTTCCCTATAATTGTTGCAAAGAACATTACAGTTTAGATAAAGGATAAAGGAATTGTTGCTTCCAATTATTCACAGATGCTATTTCCAATAAATAAGGCTGGAAGTGAAATTATATTGGATAATATAATTCGTTATCCTGGTTTTATATGAAAGAAAGGTTTGTTGATGATGGATCAGGCTATTTTAGTTTACAATCCCTTATCGGGAGATAGGAGTATTCAGCAAAAATTAGATCATATAATCAGCAGGTTCCAAAAAAAAGGTATATTGCTTCAGCCATTTAGAATTATCGATGATGATCACAATGTACTAAAAACTGTTTTGGAACGAAATGATTATAAGTTTGTTGTTGCATCAGGGGGAGACGGCACCTTGAACCATATAAGCAATCTTATGCTAAAATCAGGTATTAAAGTTCCTTTGGGTATAATACCATCAGGAACCTGCAATGATTTTGCCGCAATACTCAATATTCCTTCCGATTTGGACCAAAATATTGATATTATCCTGAAAGGGAAAACTGTTAAAGTTGATGTGGGGTTAATTAATGAGGAAAACTATTTTTTAAGTTCATGTGCTGGTGGAGTGTTTGTTGAGGTGTCATTTAACACTGATAATGAGCTGAAGAAGAATTTTGGCCCCTTTGCATACTACCTGAAAGCCCTTAGCGAAGTCGCAAATATGAAGTCTGTAAAATTGACTTTAAAGACTGACAAAGAGACAATTGAAGAAGAGGCCCTTATGTTTGTAATAATAAACGGAAGACATGTAGCCGGCTTCAGCAATATTGTTAAGGAAGCTGATTATGCCGATGGGCTTATGGATATAGCTGTTGTAAAGAATTGTAAGCATATTGATTTGGCAAGTATATTCTTTAAAGTTCTAAGCAATGAATCGATTAGCAATAAAAATGTAATTACACTAAAAGCAAAGTCTTGTGAAATTTCATCTGATAGGGACATGGTTTTAAGTGTTGACGGTGAAAAGGGACCTAACTTACCAGTCAAGGTAAGATTTATTAAAAAAGCATTAAAAGTTTTTGCAAAATAAGTGTTAAAAGTGTAAAAAAATGACACAAGAGAAGTGTACTTTTCTTTGTGTCATTTTTTTAATGAATATTCTTTCTTAAAGAGTTATAATTCCATTGACAATCCAATAATAAATGATTATAATCTACATTACAAATGATGTATTTGATTTTGGGCGATTAACTCAGCTGGTAGAGTGTCATCTTGACGTGGTGAAAGTCGTGGGTTCGAGTCCCTCATCGCCCACCAGTAAAAGAGTGGTGATTTTATAAATGTTCACCACTTTTAATTTTAATTCGGACAAATACTAAAACTCTGGTATAGCATTTACCAGGCATTTAGTATTCTTTTCTATATTTCTCCTATTAGGATCATAACACAGATTTACAGGAAATATCCAACTTTAATGTAAAGAAGGAAATCTCATTTCATTTGTAGAATATTACATAAATCAGAATAGTAAGGAAAGAGGGGGGCTGTAAATGAAAAAACGCCTCACAATAGCGTTTTTGGTAAATGAAGTTGAAGGTGACTACCATGAAACACTAATGAATGGGGTTTTCAAGTAAGTGCTTCAAAACATACCGTAGTGTAATTAACAACTACTTCTGTTATGCTTTCTGATATAAAACTCATGAAGTCAGGAGGCATTTTAAAATGGCACAAAGAAAATCCGAGACAATATGGAAGCAGACAATTTTAGATTGTAAAGCCAGTGGCTTATCTGCTAGGCAATGGTGTGAAAAAAATAATATAAAATTGTCAACCTACAAATATTGGCTTACAAGACTCAATAAGCAAAAGAACTCAGCAACAGATATATGCTGGGCAGAAATGAAAATTCCAGAAGAAGTGATAAGGCATCCGGGTTCTGCTTCCATCACAATACGGTATGACAATTTTGTATTGGATATACACGAAAAGACTGATCTTCAGTTGCTAGCAACAGTGTTAAAAACACTGCGTTCAATATGTTAGGCGGATTTACCCAGGGAGCTGAACATATCTACATAGCCTGTAATTCCACAGATTTTCGGAAGCAGATTGATGGATTGGTGGCGATTGTGAATCTACAGTTTAAACTCGATCCATTTTCAGACAGCTGCGCTTTCATCTTCTGCAATAAAAGAAAAACAGCTATTAAAGTTTTGAGATATGATAAAAATGGGTTTATCCTTGCCAGCAAGAAGCTTTTGGAAGGAATGAAGTTTCAATGGCCCAAGAGCCCGTCGGAAGTAAAGAGATTACATTACAGCAGATGGAATGGCTCTTTCAGAGACTTAATATAGAACAGAAAAGGCACATTATTCTGTCGAAATGAGTGCCGAAAAACCTGTTATTAGGGTG
>NZ_JH556657.1:416945-656592 GCF_000179595.2 Acetivibrio cellulolyticus CD2
ATTTATATTCGAGATTTTCTTGGCCATGCTTCTGTTGTTACGACAGAAATTTACGCAAAAATCGAACCCCGAAATCAAACGTAAAGCTATTGAGGCAGTTAGCCCAAATGTACTTCCTACTGAAAAATATTCTGAAAGACAGAAGAAAGAAATGATGGAATGGCTTAAATCTATCATTTAGCTTAATATATTATGCAAAGTTCAGAGAAAGCTTTCATATGATTTATTAGGGGTTTTACTCTCAACTTTGCATAATATTATACTTCTCATAAGACGAACTTGGGTACCTTACACTAGATCAGCGTAGCTCAAATCTGCTTTTTCAGGTACTTGCCGCCAGATACGAGGTAAGAAGCACTATCGTTACAAGTAATCTGGAATTCTCCAAATGGCCTGATTTTATTGGAGACTCAATAATGGCAACCGCCTTAGTGGATAGACTGGTACATAGATCGACCATTCTAAATATGAATGGAGAAGGATATCGAATAAAAGATGGCAGAAAATGAAGGGATTAACCGGCTCAAATGCGAGTCGGTTTTTTGTTTGTAGATAAGTATTCTTTCTTTTCATGAGAAAAGAAAAGTGGCCCTCAAAAATACCTTTCAATTTAGTACCTTGATATTTAAAAAAATATTTATTGTGAATTGAAAGCTGTGATTGTATAATGTTCACAATACATTAGTTAACTGCTGAACGTCAATGAATAAAGGCATTAGTGGTGGTGTCATTTTATGCAGCATTATTAAGCTGTAAAGGTGCACCAGAGTGGAGCACTTTTACGATAGCGATTCCAATATAGGGAATTGAAACTTGTGAATAAACAAAGGAAGCATACTAATACCGAGTTATGACCGGATAATAGGGAATTGAAACAGCATTACAGGAATAGTTGCTTTTGGGTCTGTACCAGTTATGACCTGACAATAGGGATTTAAACTGGAATTTTTAAGATCAGACTATTGGCCAAGAAAGCATGATCTCACAGGCATTAATTTAGGATTTTGTAGGATAACATAATTGAATGTGAAAATGGCAGAGCAAAACTGGTGCATGGGATATTATGGTATAGTAGCAAGATTTAAATATCCTTGATTGAAATGTTATGAAAAAGGTAAAGTACAAAAGTATTTTGCTAAATTACTACAGAATATGCTTTTAGGTGAAGTAAATCCGACAAATTACTGGAGGAATTTTGTAGAAATATTTACAAAAGGTAAATGTTATAGTAAACTATATACAATATAAGTTAAAGCTGTCAATTGAATATGACAGCTTTCATAATGTTTTAAAGAAGAAATATTATACTATCTATATCAGTCTTATTTTACCTTACAGCTACTTGAGGGGGATTTACATGAGAATGTTTCATTGGAAAGCCTTTATCGAAAATAACATTAACTATATTCAGCATGAATTACCTGATGACAGAATTGAATGGGTTGATAAAATAACAGGTACCAAGTTCTATTTAACACATCAAGAATATAATGAATATCTTTCACTAATTCAAAAAAAAGTTGACTTAAAAAATGCAGATATGATTGTTGAATATCTTAATACAGAAGGAGTTCAAAATTTACTTCCGTATTATGATGGAAGAACTGAGCCGAAGATTACTTTGAGAGATGCGGCATGGCTTTTTGTTTTATTTTCTTATCTCTACAATGGAAATGGCAATGCCGATATTTACTCCTTAAGAGAAGAAAGTTACAAAGCATTCTTTGGTGGTACCAGGGATAAGTTCCCTGAAGCATGGAAAGCACTTGAAATTGTAACACAATGTAGTGACTGCCTTGATAAATCGGTTTATATAAAAATATTAAAGGGTGGTCCATATAAAATAAAAAAATATTATCTTGAAAATAATGATTTGAAAGATATTAGAGGAGCCAGTACACTTCTAACCTATGTTGGAGAGGAAAAGATACCTGAGATAATTGGAAAACGTTTTATAGAGGAATGCCTTATTTATTCCGGTGGTGGGAATGTATTTGCTGTTTTACCAAGTTGGGCTGACGAAAACATTTATCTTGAACTTGAAAGAACTTTTCATCAGTATACAATGGGTGCTCAAAATGCATTTTATTTAAGTGAAGAAATAAAACTGGAAGATTTACTTATTAATTATAAAAGCACAATGTATGAGATTGAAGAAAGGCTTTTAGAAAGGGAAAAACATAAAATTTATATTACAATTCGCCCCAAAAGTGAGTTTTTTAATGACGGATTTTTTTATGTTGAAGATGAAAAGATTGAATTTGAAAATGTTAGTATATCACCAGGAGGAAAATGCAAACTTTGTGCAGTGAGAGAGGCAGAGTACTTAATAAAATCATTTGAAGGCATAACTGCTTGTGGAAGCTGTATGCACAAGCATCTTACTGGTGCGATAATGAAAAAGGGGATTTTAAAGAAATATAAACAGATTACAGGTAAAGATATAAAATGGGCTCAAAAATCCATTGATGATTTAAAGGATAATAAAGGTTACGTATCGGTAATATATGCCGATGGTAACAATATGGGGGCTATTGTCAGGGATATTGAAAATTTGGCAGATATGATGTTCTTTAGTAGAAGGACTTCTCAGATTGCACAAAAAGCATTATTTAAATCGTTATATGAATTCTACCCAGATAAATTTGAGGTTGTTGCTATTGGAGGGGACGATATTTTTGTAATAGTTCCTGGAAAAGATTCTATCGAATTTACGGCGAGAATGATCCAAACTTTCAACAATGAGTTTAAAAACTTATCGTCAGAGGAAAATGAGCAGAGGTATTCAGCAACCCTATCTGCTGGTATTTGTATTGGAAAATACAAGACTCCAATTCGATTAATGGTGGAGCAAGCTGAAGAAAAAATGAAGAATGCCAAAAATCTTGTAAGAACTGATAAAGCCTGCTGTAACGGAAGTCTTGATTTTGTGGTCATTAACGATATAGGACAGACAGCAAATCAGGATATGTCTGACAAGGGCAATTGTGGCGAAGTAAAATATTCCTTACTACCATATAACTTGGAGCGGGCTATGGATATGGTTAATCTAGTAAAGGAACTAAAAAATAAAAGAGTTAAAAGTAGTTTGAATGGCCTTTTACGGGCATTTGAGAAAGCCGAGTCAAAGTTGGAGATGCAGCTCTTTTATAGCTACAATCAAGTAAGAAACAAAAACAATATCAATAATAATATAAAGTCAATAACTGGACTTAAGTTTGAAAATGGCATATTAGTATCTTCTTTAGAAGATGGCAGATCATTTTCTCCATGGAGGGATATTCTTGAAATGTGGGACTTTTGTGGGGGTGAAAATTAATGACGAATCCAATAAGCAAGATTTACAAAGTAAGGTTTAAACTTAGATCACCTTTACATATAAGCTCAGGTAATAACGGTGATGGAATAACGAAGTCTGCCAAGGTAGGGATTGAACCGTTCATTCCTGCATCAACTATAAAAGGTAAAATAAGAAGCAATTTTAAAAGCTTATTGCCGGATAAGTGCTGTAACAATGAACAATCTGGCACTAGCTGGTGTGAATGCCCTGTGTGTTCGATATTTGGAAAAGCTGGATATCAACCATCCAGAATATATATACAAAATTTAAAGTATAACGGAGAGAAGGATCTGGATACTTTCGGTATCAGGTCTACTGTGGCAATAGATAGGTTCAGAAGAGTTGCCAGGGATGGTTCTCTGGCATTTACCGAAGTTATTGATAATGGATCATTTGAAGGTGATTTGGAAGTTTACTATTCTGGAGATTCTATCAATTATGAAAAACAGTTAATAGCTGCTATTAAGATGATTGAATCAATTGGAAAAGGTAAAAGCCGAGGATGGGGCTTTGTTGATGTGGAGGTGACGATTCTTGAGTAAAGTTAGTATCAGGCTTGAAGAGCCCCTTATGGTTGGTGGAAAGAGATTAGCCGACAATGTGCTTGAATCTCTTGATTATATACCTGGAAATGTAATGAGAGCGGCTTTGGCGAAGTACATACTTTTAAGCTGTCCTCTGTACGATCACAGAAAGCCAGATGAGCTAGGCAGATATAACTATGTTTATGTCAGGGATGAAACCAGTTGCAGTAGATGCAAATTCAATAACGCCTGCAGGGAATTTTCAAACATTCGTATTTCATTTTTTTATCCAGAAGGCTATGATATTATTCCATTAACTTCAAAGAAGTGTAAAACATATATGGATCATGGTTTTAAAGATATTCTTACAGGAGTTGAAACATCAGAATGTGAAGAATGCATGAAAATAAACCGACAGGGTTCCGGAACAGCTTTTTTAGGGAGGATGGAGTTTGCAAATGGGTTCAGACATGGAAAAGAAAAGTGTACTCCTGGGAGATATAGTTTTACGCGGACTTCTCTTGATGAATATACATTGACTGCACTTGATGCCAGTCTTCACTCAATCAATGTTGTTGAAGGTGGAATTATTTATGAAGGTGAAATAAAAGGTTTCGAAAGCTTAAATTTAAATCCTGGTAAAATGCTCTATGTTGGCAAGTATACATCAATTGGATTTGGACATGTGAAGATTATGGGTGTCAAGGACAAACCGGAAAGAAAAAATCTTATTGAATTACTAGGAGAGTTTAATAAAAATATAAGAACAAAATTACCTCGAGATGCAGAAAAGTCGTACATACCCATACTTTTTAGGAGTGATGCAAAGCTTGGAATTGAAGAGCTTTGTACAGATACACCATTAAGCGACAGGGAATACAAGCAAATATGGGAACGACTGGTGTTAGGTGATAATCCTTGTGGATTCCAGATTGAGCAGGTTTTTTCTGAACAAGATATTTATAAGGGGTACGATACATCAAAAGAATTGGAAAAATGGGAAAGAAAACCTTGTGTTTTTACTAAGAAAGGCACGTCCGTTTTGATGTCTACTAAAAAAAGGCTGGAAGATATAGTAGAAACTCTTATTTCGATGGAAACGAAAGGAATAGGGAAGGATACCTATGATGGCTTTGGTGAGATAGAAATATGCAACGAATTGCATGTTAAGGGGGGGATATAGATGGATAAGAAGACTCTGATTCAATATGTAGAAGAACTGGCATCAAAAACGGATATAAAAGATTGCATTTCAGATAATGACGGAAAAGATAGTCTTGGAAAGTCACAATTTAGGTCTATCGCAGAATTGTGTGCCAAAGCAGATTTCTATGAGGAAATAAAGCTTTTAATAGAGTATAAGGAATCTAAAGGAAACGGATGGGATAAAAACATTGCAAAACCAGGCATGGCATTGAGTCTAGACCCAGAAGGATATTATTTCTGGGATAAAAACATTGCAAAATCAGGCTTCATAACTTGTGGCGAAGTAATCGTTAGATACATGGAAAACATAAAGAAGCAGTCCTCGGAAGTGGATGTTTTGAAAAACCTTGAACTCTTTTTCGGATATATGCACTGGAAAGCTAATGTACTATGTAAAGAGAATAAGAAGGGCAACGAAAAGAGTAAAGGAAAGGGGGAGTATAGGTAATGCTTTTTGATGTTTTTAAATCAAGAGAAGTGATAAAGGGTAATATAGTTGCGTTGAAGCCTATTCATATCGGAGTAGGTGAGGATAGTATTGACCCTGTACAGGTTGATTCACCTGTCCTGAAGGACTCAAGGGGGCTTCCTGTAATACCCGGTTCTTCTCTTAAAGGTGTGCTGAGAAGCAGACTTGAGGCTATACTTGCAAACCCGGCTTTTGAAGGCAAATGGAGAAGCTGCAATATACTGGATGACAGTAGAAACTGTTATGAGAAGATTTCAAAGGATGGTAATGTAAAAGCTATAAAGGAAGAGATAAGAAAATCCGGTGACAACACACAGAAAAGGTACCGGGACTATGCAGAAAAAATATATTCAATGAGCTGTGACGTGTGTAAATTATTTGGAAACGGTCATATTGCGGCGAAGTTACAAATAAAGGACATGCTTTGCGTGGATACGGAAGTGAACTATGAACGGCGTGATGGCGTGGGTATGGACCGGGATACCGGTACAGCCAGTAGGGGTGCAAAGTACGGATTTCAGATTGTTCCAGCAGGTATAAGGTTTGAGTTTTATATGATTGCAGAAAACCTTGAAGATGAACAGAAAAAATTAGTAGAACTTTTAATCAAAATACTTGAAGAAGGTGACATATCTATAGGAGGAATGACTTCAAGAGGACTTGGACAGATAAAATTAATAGATACTGACAGAAAAAATATAGACGCGGGTACAATTTTTAAGCATTATAACTTAGAATGCTAGGAGGTATACAATGTTTAGGGAACTGGTAAATGAGTGTAAAATCAAATTTGTATTAAAAGCCGAAGGACCTGTCTTGATAAGATCTGGAGAGAATATGGATCTTGACCCTATGCTTCCTAGTGTTAAGTTTGTAAGAAGTTTTCATAATAATGATTATAACGTTGTCATACCTGGAAGCAGTATAAAAGGTGTATTCCGGAGCAGAGTGGAAAAGCTTCTGAACGGTAGTTGTAAAATTGTCTCGAAAAATTATTACGACAGTTGTTCATCCAAAATTGGTAATTTAGATAGAAACAATAAATATACAATGAAGGTCGAGGATAAATACAAAGAAAGTTGTAACGCATGCAAGCTGTTCGGAAACATGTCCATTAAGAGCAGGATCGAATTTAAGGATGCCTACCCGGAAAAAGATACTGTCAAACTTGCAAATAGATATAATGTAGGAATAGACAGGGTTACAGGAGCAGCAAAGGATAGTGCTTTGTTTGAACCTGAGGTTTTGGAGGCAGGTACATTTGAAGCAGAAATAATTATTAAGAATTTTTTCCTCTGGCAGTTAAAAGTTTTAATTCAGGTATTTGAGGACATTAATGAAGGATATGTAACATTTGGTGGAGTAACTTCAAGAGGTTTTGGAAGGATGTCCGCTAACAGTATAACTTTTTCTGTTAGGGAATACGGGGCTGCCGAACCAGGGCAATTCTATAAAGAAAAGATAATGAGCAAAGACGAAATAGAGGAGAAGTTAAAAAGTGTTACATTTTCTGAAAATGAAACAGGAAAGGTGAAGTTTAACAATGAGCATATTTTATGATTTTGTAGATATACTTGGGCCTTCACCATTTGATACAGAAAAAACTGAAAGAGAATATACTGGTAAGCTAGTTCTTGAGATGGAAACCCTTTCACCGGTGTTTGTCGGGTCCGGTTTTGAAAAGTCGGAGAATGAAATTTTATATAAAAGTTTTATTCGTTTTTTAGATAAACCAGTTATTCCCGGCAGCTCGATAAAAGGTATGCTCAGAACTATATGCCAGGCTGTCTCGTACAGTTGTATAGATGTGGGTAAAAGAATAAAAAAAGATTTACCGTATAAATCCGATAACTGCAATTGTATTGTATGCAATACCTTCGGGAAAATGAAACTTAGAAGTCGAGTGAACATTGGTGATTTTGTACTTGAAAAAGGAGAGCAGGACATAATAAGGATACCTATTCAAATGAATCCACATATAGAAAATAAGGATATCTATTACTCTCAAGATGGAAAGCTGAGAGGTATCAAGTTTTACAGACATGGAGATTACAGAATACTTGAAAATACTAAAATAGCTGTTGAGACCGTAACCAAAGGCGGAGTATTTACAGGAGAGATAATATTTCATGGCCTTCTAAAACAGCAGCTTGAGCTTTTATGTTATGCACTTGGGTTGGATGAAAGTTTTCAGCCAAAGGTAGGAGGCAATAAATCAGGCTTTTTCGGAAGCTGCGTTTTTAAAGTCAAGAGGGCTGTATTGGACAGTGAAGATTTTGATCCTTCAATGTATGCAAAGAGTTATGGAGCTAGTGATACAAGGATAGAACAAAATAAGAAAAAGCTTTGTGAAATACTTAGCTTTGATAATAGGATATTATCATTATGGGGTTGATAAGATGAATAAAACAAGGGGACTTCTTGAAACTGCATTAAGGTTTTCCGAATTTGGTGATCAGGGAACAATAAGAAAAGTTGCTAATATAGCCCAAAGATTAAGCGGCAATGAGGATACCAGTGAGTTTGTAAAACTGATGATACTCTACCTGGATAATTTAGATATTTTGGGCGGTGGAAATAACGATAAGACAGCGGCTAAGGCAAGATTTAAGGAATTTGTTAGCCAGTGGCTGAAAATAAAACAGATAAATGGGGAGATTAAATGGGAAAATGCTGAATTAAGGGAATTAGACCCGGAAGAACTGGCTTATGTCCTTGGGTGGGCAGGAAGAATAGCTAGAAAGTATAGCAAAAAAGTATCATCTAATACTGCTTATTCTTGTGGGTTGAAAGCAGAGATAAAGAAGAGACCGGAAGATGATACAACAAGGTACACTAATAAGGCTGAGGAAGAACCTGCTAAAGATTATGATATGGATAAAATGCTTAATTTATTGCAGAAGAAATTTCAAAAAAATTAGAGTTATTTAAATCCGGGGGTTTAACAATATGGATATATGGAAAAACATTGGTAATATTGCTTCGATTGCATCTATTATTTCTGTAATACCGGTTACCTTGTCATTATTCATTCTTGTAACCGAAAAAAGGAATAGGCAAAAAAACTTAGAGAATATAAGAAGATCCAACCCAAGGGAAAAATCATGCGTAGTGATTATTGATGTTGGTGATAAAGATGTATCAATGCGTGAAAGCGTTGAATCTTGGATGTATGATCAGCCTGAATTCAAGAGCTATCCGAAGGAGAACATATTTCATGTTTCCTACATAAAGATAGTAACTGAAAGTGATATAGATGACCTGCTAAAAAAAATAAGGGCAGTTCAAAAAAAGGTTATGTCTAAAGGCACACGGCATATTCATCTTTTCGCTAGAGGACCGCTTGCCTTATCTGCTATGCTTGGAGTAGAATTTAAGAATTGCTGTCCTGTTATATTTTATCAAAGGGATACTACAACGAATAAGGACTATATAAATTGGGGCCCGATTCAAAGGCCAAATTGAAAGGTGATTAAAGGTGCTATCTAAAGAAGAAATAAAGCTGAATAAGCTTGAATACATAAAATTAAAAGTAACTCTGAAATGTATGGAGGACTGTATTTTGCCCGCTTATTTAGGCTCTACCCTGAGGGGAGCCATAGGCAGGGAGTTAAAAAAGCTTTCTTGTATGTCTCCTAAACAGGCCGATTGCAGGAAATGTGCAAACACACATCTATGCTGCTACACAAAAGTGTTTTCAAGTGTTACAAATGAACACGATGGGTGGGGAAAAGCGACAAATGCCCTTCCAAACCCTTTCATAATTGAGCCGCCTATGGATTGCAAAAGAGATTATTATGCTGGGGAAAATCTATGCTTCAATCTGATTTTTATAGGAGATGGTATTTCATATTTACCGTATTTTATTTTTGCAGTAAATGGGATGGCTGTTAATGGCCTTGGAGTCAGTAGGAAAAAGTTTGCACTTGAAGGGGTTGAAAGGTTTGATACTGGTGAAAGCATTTTTATAAACGGAGTATTTGATCATACTGCTGTGAAGTTAACAAAATGGGAAGACAAAACATATGAAGGTAAGGTGGATGAGGTATCTGTGAAATTCCTTACTCCATTTAGGTTCAGACTTGATGGAAAGATGTATGATAGTCTAAACTTTGAAATATTTTTAAGAAATATTTTAAGAAGGATGTCCATGCTTGCTTCCTGTTACTGCGGTGGTGAATGGCAAATTAACTATAAGGATTTGTTGGAAAAGTCAAGAACTATTGCAGTTAAGAGGTTAAATACAGAATGGCACGATTGGGAAAGGTATTCAAGCCGTATTCAAGGGAAAGTTAAAATGGGTGGAATTGTAGGCGAAGTAGTATTTAAGGGAAAGTTATCACCTTTTTTGCCTTATATAAATATTGGGAGTGCACTACATATAGGTAAGGGATGCACTATGGGGCTTGGAAAATATGAGTACAAGACATAGAATAGTAAAAGTATAGTCTGCTAATTTTCCAACCTTGATTTTAGTATATATTGCTATGGACCTTGAAAATAGAATATTGTACAGATCCTTATAGTAAAATTATAATAGTATGATGTTGGCTGGAATAAAGTCTTGAAATGCCTACAAAAAAAGACTTCCAGGTAATGTTGATTTTTGAAATGCAGTTTTGATATTGGTTATGACCTAACATATAAGGAATTGAAACCCGTTTGCATTGTTAACAAATTCTGAATTTGTTCTTTTGTTATGACCTAACATATAAGGAATTGAAACCCTATTGCATTACTTGGCTTATTTGGTAGCTTTGTCTGTTATGACCTAACATATAAGGAATTGAAACTTATTTTTATTTAAACATAATATAAATGATGTTCGAGTTATGACCTAACATATAAGGAATTGAAACTCAGTCAAATACAGCTTATATCTTCGAACATCATTTGTTATGACCTAACATATAAGGAATTGAAACGCACTTTCCATTAATGGTCTTATGTATTTTGTATCAAAGTTATGACCTAACATATAAGGAATTGAAACACGACTATCCCACAGGTGGTAATTCCACAATAGGAGTTATGACCTAACATATAAGGAATTGAAACGTTAATGATAATTCAAATTGATAATAATTTAAAGAGTTATGACCTAACATATAAGGAATTGAAACATTGCATTTTGGAGCTCTATGCTCATAATTCCCCACTGTTATGACCTAACATATAAGGAATTGAAACCAAGGAATCTTTACCTAATAGGTATTCCTTGCGAGTTATGACCTAACATATAAGGAATTGAAACCTGTCTGCTTCTTGTCTGTTCTTGATAGGGTCATCGTTATGACCTAACATATAAGGAATTGAAACTCTAAAACAGTACAACGATATCCAGACCAATCATCCTGTTATGACCTAACATATAAGGAATTGAAACTTCATGCAAAGCTCAATGTTCCAGGTATAGTAATTGTTATGACCTAACATATAAGGAATTGAAACTATTGCTATTTTGGTTATTACATCAGCTTTATTAAAGTTATGACCTAACATATAAGGAATTGAAACATTCTAGATTTATATTTTGACCAAAGCTCTATTGGGTTATGACCTAACATATAAGGAATTGAAACTTGAAGTTTAGGCCTTCTGTAACTGTATCTTCCAGAGTTATGACCTAACGTATAAGGAATTTAAACTATACAGATTGTGTAACAGTCTGATAAGGTTCTCCGTTATGACCTAAAATATAAGGAATTATAACATCCAAAGAAGTACTGTTATAGAAGTCTTTAAGAGGTATCCTAATATAGGGAATTGAAGCATAACATTAACTTTCTTATATGCCTTAATAAAACATTATGACCTATCATATAAGGAACTGAAGTAACTTAAAAATTATCAAATATTTTTAGAAGAGAGTGATTTAGTGTGGATAAGATTGATTTAAAAAAACACTTTTTAGGATTGCAGAAACAAATGACTTCAAGGTTAATGGCTAATAGGGAGTCTATCATTCATCCAGGAACAAAAGGAGATGCTTCAGAGTTAAATTGGATTGAATGGTTAAAAGCATATTTGCCAAAGAGATATAATGTGGGAAAAGCTTTTATAATAGACTGTAAAGGGAATATTAGTGATCAGATTGATGTCGTTATATACGATCAACAATATTCACCTTTTGTATTTAACCAAGATGGTGCTATCTATATTCCTGCTGAAAGTGTTTATGCAATATTCGAAGTAAAACAGGAACTTAATAAAGACTATATTAAGTATGCTGGAGAAAAAGCAGAAAGTGTTAGATCATTACATAGAACATCGACAAATATATATCATGCAGGAGGTAAATATGAGCCTAAACAGCCATTGAAAATATTATCTGGCATACTTACATTGACAAGTTCATGGAATCCGCCATTAGGGGATAGCTTTGAAAGTGTAATAATGGGTTTGGAACCTAGTCAGTCGCTTGATATTGGGTGCGCCCTTAAAGATGGTGCGTTTAAGGTAATATATGATAAGAGTATATCAATTCAAAAGAGCAACAACGAAGAATCTTTAATTTTTTTCTTTTTAAATCTTTTGATGGAATTACAAAAGGTAGGTACAACTCCAGCTATTGATATAATGTGTTATGCTGAATCACTAGATTCAATATAACACATTATTAATTAGATGAGTAGATAGTTTATTGAGCAAAAACATGATTATAGGAATATTGTAGATTTGTTAAGAATCATACCTTAATACTGGTGTTATCAGCAATAAGTTGTTCAAGCAGAAATAAAAGGTGCGGAATTATGGGCGAAGTAGTATTTAAGGATTTTTTGACGTATATAGATATTCGAAGTATACTATATATAGTTAAGGGATACTCTATGGGGCTTGGAAAATATGAGTACAAGACATAGAATAATATAAGTATAGTCTGGTAAATTTCCAACCTTAATTTTAGTATATATGGCTATGGACCTTGAAAATAGAATATTGTACAGTTTCTTATAGTAAAATTGGAATAGGATGACATTGGTTGGAAAAAAGTCTTGAAATGTCTAGAAAAAAGACTTCCAGATAATATTGACTTTTGAAATGTAGTTTTGATATTGGTTGTGACCTAACAAATAAGGAATTGAAACATCCAAAGTGTTCACATTTACAGATGATTTTGACAGTTGTGACCTAACAAATAAGGAATTGAAACCACGGAAAATACATTTTATGGTTACTATAATCTAAAGTTGTGACCTAACAAATAAGGAATTGAAACTGAATCTTATTCCAGATATAACGAATAGTTAGTAGTGTTGTGACCTAACAAATAAGGAATTGAAACTCCATTCTTGATAATACATCTTCTGCTTCTCCCCGGTTGTGACCTAACAAATAAGGAATTGAAACACGTATTCTGGGTTATTTGTCATAAGGTAATTATTGTTGTGACCTAACAAATAAGGAATTGAAACTTCGCAAGTTGAAAGGCTTTTATTGCGCTTATTACGGTTGTGACCTAACAAATAAGGAATTGAAACATAGTGCCACCATTACCATACGAGCCTATAACCCCGTTGTGACCTAACAAATAAGGAATTGAAACTATACACCAAGAATTAAAGCCATAAGCGGCGCCTCCTATAGTTGTGACCTAACAAATAAGGAATTGAAACATTTTGCTTTCTTTTTGCTGCCTGTTGTGACCTAACTGTATATAAAAAAGTTGCGCTCCCTGCGGGCGTGTAGAAGTGAAGCCAATATGCTGTTTGGGGTGGTAAACCAATATACCAGCAAACATCAATCATCTTGACATCAAATAAGGTTGTCTCTGAATGGGGAGAATTTATGGGTGATCCAGTGATAACTACAATGTTAGACAGGTTGGTGCACAAATGTGAGATATTTGCTATGGACGGTGACAGTTACAGGCTTGCTCATCGGGAATCATGGCTCAATAATAACTGGTCTTTTCTGACATCTTCGGTTATCATTGTTTTTTTGATAGCGTCTTATCAAAAATATTATTGCTAAATGCGATTCAAATATGACTCGATTTGGTGGAGGGCATCCAGGGCGGCATAGATTGAGAAACATTATAACTTGCGGCCATGCCAATATCAGTTACTACCTTTTTAAATTTACTTCTCAGTTTTGTCCAATCTTTATCTGGATAAAGACTTTTTATGGCTAAATATGGAGAACAATTAAACTCTTTATATAGTAGAAAACTCAATAAGCATATTCCATCCTACCATCAGCAACAGCGTTTTCCATCATATT
Source organism: Acetivibrio cellulolyticus CD2 (assembly GCF_000179595.2). NCBI lineage: Bacteria > Bacillati > Bacillota > Clostridia > Acetivibrionales > Acetivibrionaceae > Acetivibrio > Acetivibrio cellulolyticus. The sequence goes on from NZ_JH556657.1 coordinate 430,708, forward strand.
AGACCTGATTTTCTCCCACGACTTTACCTTTTGCATTTCATTTCATCCCATCAAACGATGAAAACAAATATTTATTGGGAAGGCTATCTTTTCATTTCACATAATTCTGGTAATTTGGTGGTAATGGACAACTTTCGATATGTTCAAATTTTTCAACTATCGGTTCACTGCCATACTTTATCGTTATCTTAATGGTCACGACCCACGCTAGCGTGTGTTCCTTCATAGCAATAGCTAATACTCCGATGAATCCAGAAAATTCATATCATGATCATAAGAAAAACAATAGTAGGGTTATATAGTTTAAATAATTAGTTATAATAAAATGTATATAAAAAGTATTTATAAAGGTGGTTCATAGATGAACACATACTACGTTGATCTACATGCCCATATTGGACGATCTTCAAAAGGTAAAGAAATAAAAAAGGCTACAGCAAATAATTTAACTTTTGAGAATATTGTATATGAATCATATAGAAAGGGTATAGACATTATAGGAGTCGTTGACTGCATAAATCCCTACGTTTTAGAGGATATTGATGACTTGATTTATAGAGCTGAACTAGTTGAAAAGGATGAGGGGGGCATGGCGTACAGAGGAAAACAGACCATTATACTAGGCGCTGAGATTGAAACGCATGAGAAACATGGTTGTAGCGCACACTCTTTATGTTTTTTTTCGACATTAAAGCAAATAAAGGAATTTTCAAATGAGATGAGCGAGCATGTAAAAAATTTAAGGGTTTCTAGTTTAATGAGTAGGTTAACTGGACAGGATCTATTCAACATTGTAGACCAACTAGAAGGTATATATATCCCGGCACATGCTTTTACACCACATAAGGGCTTCTATGGCAACTGTTGTGATTCGTTGCATGATATATTCAATGCTCAATCTTTCGAAAAAATGCCGGCTATAGAACTTGGGATTAGTGCAGATTCTATGATGGCAAGCCAGCTAAGTGAATTAGATGGAAAATCATTTATAAGTAATTCTGATGCCCACTCCTTGTCGAAGATTGGAAGGGAATATAATATATTTGAAATGGAAAACTCAACATTTGAGGAGCTTATTAAAGCTTTAAGGAGTAAAAACGGAAGAAGAGTAAAAGCAAATTACGGACTAGACCCTAAGCTGGGGAAATATCATAGGTCATACTGTCAAACTTGTGATGTAGTTATTGAGGGTAAGCCTCCTGTGATTAAATGTCCTATTTCAGATAAGCATCAAGTAGTAATAGGAGTGAAAGACCGACTCGAAATGATAAAGGATCGTTATAATCCTAAAATGGATGGTAGAGCGATGTATAACTATCAGATACCATTAGAGTTTATACCTAAGGTCGGACCAAAGACTATTGACAAGCTAGTGAACCATTTCGGAAGTGAAATGAAAGTGCTTCACGATGCAAGTTATGATGATCTTTCAAAAGTAGTGAATGATGAGATAGCAAAAAATATTGTACTTGGAAGAGAGGGTAAACTTGGTATTGAAGTTGGGGGCGGAGGAATTTACGGAAGGATAGAACGTTGATAACTAAATCAATCGATCTATAATGGATTAAGAACTTTACAAACATAAAAGTGCGTAAGTGCTTCAAAAGATGACGTCTAGCTATATCACGATCATTGCGATAAGCTAATGGTGTCATTTTTTGAAGCACTTTTTATGTTTATGATTCAGCCTGCATTCTTCCGGTAAATCCTTTGACCAAGGCAGGTACTTGTCCAGAAGTTCTGGGTGGTTTTTAAAATCTGTATTAGGCATTGCTTCAAGGATATATTTTAGATACTCATACACATCCAAAATATTTGCTTTAGCAGATTCCACCAATGTATAAAGGATCGCATTAGCAGTTGCTCCCTTTGGAGTGTCAGCAAAAAGCCAGGCTCTTCTTGCTACGGCATATGGTTTGATATTTGCCTCGCAAAGATTGTTGGAGATGGGAAGCCTTCCGTCTTCTAGAAATGTTTCAAGATACTTTTTTTGATTCTTAGCATAATTTAGAGCTTTTGTCAGGTTCTCATTTGTAGTAGAAATTGCAGAGGTCTCTTCAACCCATGACCAAAAGGCATCAAGAATGGCACGTGACGCCTCCTGACGCTTCTCTTTCTTTTCGTCATATGACAGTTCCTTTATCTCATCTTCCAGTTTGAAGAGAAGATTGATGAATTCCCTTCCTTCAGCTCCTTTGGAACCCGAGATCTCTTTTCCTTTATTGTCCAGCGGAATACTTTCTATGAAATAGCGTCGACAATGAGCCCAACAAAGATTTCTTTTAATGTTCTCCGCTTTCTCATAAGCACTATACGCATCCGTGGTTAGATATCCATGAAACCCTTGTAATAGTTGCTTTGCAACATCACCGCTTCGGCTTCTGGAATAGTGGAAGAAAGCTGCCTTGATCTCTTCACAAGCTGCACTTCGCATGACCCACATGAAAGAATCACTGCTAGCTTGTTTGCCTTCTTCCTTATTACACTGGATTCTTGTTTCATCCATGTGAAGGACTTCGCATTTTAAAAGCTCCTCATGAATCCGGTTGTAAATCGGAGCCAGCCATTCTTCACTACACCGAATCGTCCAGTTTGCCATATTAGATCTTGGTAGCACCATACCTATACGGTACCAATCGTTCTCTTGACGGTTGAAAGGAATCCCCATTGCAAACTTCTGATACATGACTTGTGCCACAAGGGATGCAGTTGCTATGGAGTGTGGCAGAACTGAAGTTGGAACCGCAGCTTTCTGGAAATGGTCTTTGGGATTTTCGCTACCTTCATTTCCACAGTTGGTACACTTAGCAACTTCCTGGAGAACCTGTACTACTTTCAGTTTTGACGGAATAAATTCCACTTCTGTGCGTACAAGCTTTTTACCAATGACTTTCAGTTCTGCTCCGCACTCGGAACAGTTTTCTTCCGGAGGAATGATATATTCCTCCACCTCTTTCGGAATATTTACAAGCATTTCAACTCTGACACCAGGCTGTCTGGCAGTTCTTTGGTGGCTTGGAACGGTTATTTTTTTCTGTTCCTTAAATAATTCCGCTGCCAGTTCCTGCGTTGTTTCAAACAGATTTATTTGTTCGCCTGTCTGTCTGGTAATCTCAGAAGGGCTACCAAATAGTTTCTTGCGAGCGTGCAGGAGAGCCTGAATCATGTTCTCAAGCTGGATATTTTGTTTTTGAATGATCTTATCTTTTGCTTCAAGTTCCTGCTTTTGTTTTTCAACTAAAGCCCGAAGCATTTCCAGTTCTTCATGTTCTGTCAATGGTATACACGTCCTTTTTTATCTGGTTTAAGTATACCACTTTTTAATGCCTTTTTCTATATTTTAGGAGATATTAATGGGCAAAAAAATGCTGATTTTATGCGGGTTTTTAGCCGTTTTTTCGGCATATTCACCAACCCTAATAACAGGTTTTTTCGGCACTCATTTCAACAGAATAATGTGCCTTTTTCTGTTCTATATTAAGTCCCTGAAAGAGCCATTCCATCTGCTGTAATGTAATCTCTTTTACTTCCGACGGGCTCTTGGGCCATTGAAACTTCATTCCTTCCAAAAGCTTCTTGCTGGCAAGGATAAACCCATTTTTATCATATCTCAAAACTTTAATAGCTGTTTTTCTTTTATTGCAGAAGATGAAAGCGCAGCTGTCTGAAAATGGATCGAGTTTAAACTGTAGATTCACAATCGCCACCAATCCATCAATCTGCTTCCGAAAATCTGTGGAATTACAGGCTATGTAGATATGTTCAGCTCCCTGGGTAAATCCGCCTAACATATTGAACGCAGTGCTTTTAACACTGTTGCTAGCAACTGAAGATCAGTCTTTTCGTGTATATCCAATACAAAATTGTCATACCGTATTGTGATGGAAGCAGAACCCGGATGCCTTATCACTTCTTCTGGAATTTTCATTTCTGCCCAGCATATATCTGTTGCTGAGTTCTTTTGCTTATTGAGTCTTGTAAGCCAATATTTGTAGGTTGACAATTTTATATTATTTTTTTCACACCATTGCCTAGCAGATAAGCCACTGGCTTTACAATCTAAAATTGTCTGCTTCCATATTGTCTCGGATTTTCTTTGTGCCATTTTAAAATGCCTCCTGACTTCATGAGTTTTATATCAGAAAGCATAACAGAAGTAGTTGTTAATTACACTACGGTATGTTTTGAAGCACTTACTAAAAGTGCAAGCTTTTAGAAATATGTATGATAGTATTTCAGTATTCTATATAGGTAAGATTAGATATGCATCTATGATAAATATGCTATTTAATTCCAATACATTACAATTTACTAAATTCGCTTAAAAGAATACAAAAGTAGTGTGTAAAAAATGTCAACATTTTATACATTTTTTTACAACCATATTCAAAAGTTGATGTTTACTTCTTCAAAAGCGTGTGTAAAACTAGGTAAGCGTAGAATACTTATTTTAATTCAGTAAAAACAATACTTTAGACAATATTACACATAAGACTAACGGAGGTTAGCGGGTGGAAAGGTATAGAGATAATCGGGGTGGTTGATGCTATATCACCTTATGTTCTTGAGGATATAGACAATCTGATTGGAAAAGGTGAACTTCGTGAAATGAAAGAAGGTGGAATGGAATACAGGGAGGGACAGACCTTGTTGCTTGGGGCTGAGATAGAAACTCATGAAGAAAAAGGATGCAGCGCACATTCTCTATGTTTCTTTCCAACATTGAAGGCAATAAAAGATTTTTCTCGGGATATGTGCAAGCATATAAAAAATATACATTTATGTTCTTCCATGAGCAGGCTTACAGGACAGGAATTGTTTGACATTGTAGAAGATCATGGTGGCACTTTTATACCTGCTCATGCGTTTACTCCGCATAAGGGTTTTTATGGGAACTGTTGCGACAGCTTGCTTGAAATTTTCAAACCGGATTGTTTTGAAAAGATTCCTTCAATTGAGTTAGGGCTTAGTGCAGATTCAATGATGGCCAGCCAGCTTAGCGAGCTTGATGGAAAGTCATTCATCAGCAATTCAGATGCACATTCCCTTATTAAGATGGGCAGGGAGTATAATATTTTCAGCATGGAAGCTCCGAACTTTAGTGAGGTGTTGAAAGCACTAAAAGGTATTGATGGTAGAGGAGTAAAAGCAAACTACGGACTCGATCCCAAACTGGGAAAATATCATAGAACTTATTGCCTGGTCTGTGACCGTGTTATTGGGGGTGAGCCGCCAGTATTAAAATGCCCGGTTTCTGAAAGACATAGCGTTGTAGTAGGAGTAAAGGACAGATTAGATATTATTAGGGATAGAAGCGAACCGGAGATGGGATTAAGAGCGCCGTATAACTATCAGATACCATTAGACTTCCTGCCGGGGGTTGGACCCAAAACTATAGACAAGCTGATAAAGCATTTCGGGAGTGAAATGAAGATTATACATGAGGCTACTTTTGAAGAGTTGGCTCATGTTGTTAAAGAAGAGGTTGCGACTAACATAATCCGTTCAAGGGAAGGGAAATTGAATATAGAGGTTGGTGGAGGGGGAGTTTATGGGAAAATTGAGAAATGAGAAAGTAACAGAAACTTTAAGTTTTGCTTTTTAAATCAAAAATTCAGGGTTGTTTAGCCATGATTGATTTCAATAATTCTTAAAATGAAAACAGCTGCCTAATGATGACAGCTGTTTTATTTAAGAAATATAAGCAGCAATATTATAAAATTGATTAGAGTTAAATGCTGCTAAAAATTTTATTGCCTATTGAACAATCCATCTGACTAACCCCATATCAAACGGGTTAAGCAGATCCGGATGATATGGTATTACCCTAAAGGTATAACCATATTCTCCACCTTCAAACAGTTTAACACTTGCAGCGTAACTGTAAGTACCGTCGCTATTCTTTTCCTCAAGGCTCATATCGACAATTTCAGGGTTTTCAATACTGTTATTCTTACCTATACCTCCATAATATACCTGAACTTTGACACTTGAAGGATCTAGAGTGCCCAGATAAACAGAGGCATTGATCTTGATATTTTCACCTGATATAAAGTTCTTTTCCCTAAGTTGCTGGGATGACTTATCAGCCAGTATCTGAATCTGGGGCCAGAACTTCTCAACCTGTGATTTCCAATCCGATAGATCAACAGAAGACTTGTATTTACTGGATACAATTTTGTTAACCCTATCCATCGAAGTGACATAATACTTCGTGGTGTAATCCTGAACCATTCTGTGTGTGCTGAATAAACTGCTGTTTGTCTTTATTGATTCTTTCATAACAGCAACCCATTTTTCAGGAACTCCATTTTCATTTCTGTCATAGAACAGAGGCAGAATATGTTTTTCAAGAGTGTTATAAATAGATTCACTGTCAGCGTTATCCTGATAATGTTCGTTATCATAGAAGGTGTCGTCACCTATGGACCAACCATTCTTGCCATTATATCCTTCACACCACCAGCCATCTAAAACGCTGAAGTTGATAATACCGTTTATACAAACTTTCTGGCCGCTTGTTCCACTTGCTTCAAGAGGTCTTCTCGGATTGTTGAGCCAGATATCAACTCCCTGCACCATGTTTCTTGCAAGAGTCATATTATAGTTCTCAACGAGTATAACTTTTCCTACAAACCCTTGCTGCCTTGCGATGTCGTTAATATGCTTGATTATTTCGTGTGCAGGACCATCTGCAGGGTGTGCCTTACCCGCAAAAATAATCTGCATTGGTTTGTTTGGATCATTAAGTATCCTTTGAATACGTGCCAAATCTCTGAATATGAGATTGGCCCTTTTATAAGTTGCAAACCTTCGTGCAAAACCTATAGTTAAAGCATTAGAATCAAGTAAGCTATCTACCTGCCTGATGCTTTCAATAGATTCACCATTGGCGGCTCTTTGCTGTTTTAATTTTTCCCTTATAAACCCTATCATTTTTGTTTTTAAAACACAATGGGTTTTCCATAGCTCTTCATCCGGGATTTTATCAACGCTATCCCAAACTTTTCTGTCATAAAGATTATCCTTCCAGTCTTTATCCATATATTTGTCATATAGGAATTTGATACTTGGGGATAACCACGTAAGAGTATGGATACCGTTTGTAATGTGTCCGATAGGCACTTCATCTTCAGGTATTCCAGGCCAAACATTTTTAAAGATGTTCCTTGATACTGCTCCGTGAAGCTCACTAACTCCATTTTTCTGACCTGCAAGTGTTAATGCTAAAACAGTCATATTGAAGTTCTGGTGGTCACCGATTTTTAGACCGAGGTCTAAAAATTCATGTCTGCTTATTCCAAGAGAAGGCCAATAGTTACCAAAATATCTGTCTATCATCTCAAGAGGGAATACGTCATTTCCCGCAGGAACAGGCGTATGCGTCGTAAAAATGAGAGATGAGGACACTACTTCCTTTGCATGGTTAAAGGGCAGTTTTTTATCCTGAACGAGCCTTCTTATAAGTTCCAAGCCTAAAAATGAAGAGTGGCCTTCGTTCATATGGAAAACTGTTGCTTTAATATTCAGTGCATCGAGTACTCTTGCGCCTCCAATTCCAAGGAAGATTTCCTGCTGTATTCTTGTTTCCTGATCGCCGCCGTACAGCCTCGCTGTGAGAACTCTATCTTGTGGGCTGTTTTGTTCAACGTCAGTATCAATTAAGTACAGATTCACACGTCCGATTTTAACCTGCCATATTTTGGCGTAGACGACTCTTCCTGGCAATTCGACACTAATTTGAACTTGCTCGCCTTTTTGATTCAAAGCTGGTTTTACCGGAAGGTTAGAAATATTCAAATCATTAAATATGGTTTCTTGCCATCCCTCGCTGTTTATATGCTGGCTGAAGTAACCCTGCTTATAGAATAAGCCAATGGCAGTAAATGGTATACCAAGATCGCTGGCTGATTTACAGTGATCTCCGGATAACACACCAAGACCTCCGGAGTATACTGGCAAAACTTCATTAAGGCCATACTCAGCGGAAAAATATGCTACCATATGATCTTTTTTATCCGGGTAAGTTCTATTGAACCATGTATTAGTGTCATCCATATATGAATTATAGCTCTTAACAACGTTTTGATACCTTTCCATGTAATCCTTGTCATGAACTTTGTCTTCTAGTTTTTTCTGGCTTACTTCCTTCAAAAACCTGACAGGGTTTTTGTCCAGTTTTTCCCAAAGGGCAAGGTCAATTTCTCTATATAAGTCGATTGCATCAGAATTCCAAGACCACCATAGATTATACGCAATGTCCCTTAATTTAGATAATTCCTCTGGTATTACTGCTGTTACGGTTATTTTTCCAAATAGATACATAGGATCCCTCCATTTGATTATATGCTATATTATTATCCGAATTTCAATAATAAATAACATAAATATTTTATTACGTTCTTACTGAAAAAATAGCAATAATTTTATTACATGAACATGAACTACAAAAAAAGTATGTGAAACATATAGACTTTAATTAATTTTGGATAAGATTACCTAGATTCTTACCAAAAATAATATCACAAATTTTACTCTTTTGGTAGAGGTTTTTTAAAAAAAAATTAAATTATTATTATTTTCTTGTTTTATATTATGATGAACTTTGTGTATTTGCCTTATAGAGGCTAAATCCATTTTTTTCATCTTTTACTCTGCAAGCCCTTCCTTTAAATAGTATATAGGTTAGCAGCAGAATATCACCAATAGATCCGGCAACATTAATTAGTATGGCTAATAAAAATAAAAACAATCTCTGCTGTAATATATTGGCAACAATTATTGTGATCGCTGTAAGGCTAACTAGGGGAAATAACATAATTATTGTCATTTGCTGCAATGTAAATAGAGTTCCTGATATATCGGTAAGATATATACTAAAATGTTTGTACCCAAATTTTAATTTTGCGCCAAATATTTTATATGCAGCAGCATGCATTAGTTCATGGGCTAATACAACGGCAAAGGGGACTAGAAACACAAAGAAGATATTATTATTTTCCGTTAAGTATTCAATTTTCATTAACCCGCTGGATTCAGTTGGGATAATATCTGCAATAGCAAACCCTATAATAAAAATTATGAGGGAGAGCATATTAAATATAAAAGAGTTTTTTTTGTTTAGTCTAAATTCTGCTACTTTAGTCATAATCACATCGTTCCTTATATCTATAAAATACAGTACCTATAGTTGGCAATTAACTTGAAACTTATACATTTAACATAAGAAAATTTTCTTTGAGTTATTTTTTTAAGTGTGATTTATCTTTTACTTTTTTAAATTTGGATATACTAAAGGATGAATTGGCTTAAGAGTGCCTTTAGACACAAAGTATTGATATTAAAGGAAAAGTAATAGGAGGTGAATATGATGAAGGATAACAAAAAGAAGAAAGAACCTTGGGATGATAATCTTCCTAAGAATAAGGAGTATATAGAGGAGTTTTATAAAAAGAGTGAAAATGAAATAAAGAAGCAGTCAGGTGAAGGAAAAGTCAAATAAAATATGGATTTGTTTACAACCAATTTCTATTTTATCAAATTATTTCTATACTAAAATTATGTATTTTGAAAAAAATATAGCTATGATTAAAAGATTTTTTATTTATGGATTTGCCGGATGGAGCATGGAAATAGTTTGGACTGGGATGCATTCGTTAATAACAGGCGACCTGACATTGCAAGGATATACAAACCTTTGGATGCTGTTAATATATGGCTGCGCTGTGTTCTTAGAACCCATACATGATGTGTTGAGTAGATGGAGGTGGCAGGTTCGAGGGCTATTATGGGTAGTAATTATATGGGGTATAGAGTACACAAGCGGAATAATTCTATATAATATATTAGGTGTTTATCCTTGGTATTACTCTGGACCGTTCGCTATTGACCACCTTGTAAGAATAGATTTTGCGCCTGCATGGTTTGCAGCCGGGTTATTATTTGAACGTATGCATAAAGCACTAGATTCTATAAAAATTGTATGATAGATACTTTGTAATGGTGTATAGGGTTAAGGAATGCTGAAAACATAACTTCAGCTAATCTTAAGTAAAATTAGCTATGGTTGGGTGATGAAGCCATAGCTAATCTTTTACAAGGCTATTGTAGTTTATATGGAAAGCAGTTATAATTGTTTTATACCCATACAGAGTATAGGAGGAATGATGGTGGGAAACAATTTAGCAGATAATGAGTGTTGTGAGTCTAAAGAAGATATTCTTAAGAGACTTCGAAGGATTGAAGGTCAAATAAAGGGCATACATAAAATGATCGAAGAGGATAAGCAATGTGTAGATATCCTTACTCAGGTTGCAGCTGTGAGAGCGGCTACAAATAAGGTTGGCGGGATAATACTTCAAAGGCATTCAAAGACTTGCCTAAAGAATGCGTTAGATGGTGAAAGCAAGGAAGAGGTCCTTGACGAACTTGTAGATACAATACAAAAATTTTTAAAGTTTGTAGATTAGTGTTTCCCTTATTCAAATTTGGGTAAAAATATAATAACCTTTTAATTATTAGTCTTTTTATGACTTGGTTTCGTATAAATAGCTTTGAAAATAATACTTATTTAGGAGGAAAACTTATGGCAAGTGAAAATGTTACTGTCATTACGAAGGATAATTTTGAACAGGAAGTATTGAAATCAGAAAAGGCGGTTTTAGTTGACTTTTGGGCTCCATGGTGTGGACCTTGCAGAGCAGTAGGTCCAATAGTGGATGAGCTCGCAAGTGAATATAATGGGAAGGCAAAGATTTCAAAGTTAAATGTGCAGGACGAGAATGAACTTGCTGCTAAATTTAGAGTTATGAGTATACCAACAATTATGATATTCAAGAATGGGGATGTAGTGGAAAAAGTTGTTGGTGCCAGATCAAAATCTGAATTATCATCACTTATTGATAAGCACATATAGTTTAATCAAAGCAGTTAGTTCACTGAAACAATAAAAAATGAACTGTAGATAAGCCGCACAAAACAATTGTGTGGTTTTTTTATTAGGCTTCTTTCTAAGGAAGTGAAAGAGTCAAAAATACAGGGACGCGATGTCCCGGAGTTTTTATTTTTTGTTGAAAATATTAATATATTTTTTTATAAAAAAGGAGGATTTTGAAAAATGGTATTGAATAATATATTTGTACAATTATAAATATTAATAATGTTTTGGGATAAATAGGAGGAACCAAAAATGGCAGGAGAAAAAAGATTTGGTACATCGCTTTTTGGTTTTAAGCAATCAGACGTTAATTCTTATATTGAAAAGATATTGAGGGAATTTGATGATAAACTCAAAGAGAAAGAAAATGAAATAGCAGGGTTGAAAAATCAATGCAGAGAGTTAAGAATCAAATATGAGGATATAGCCAGGAAGACTGATCAAGTAGGTGAAGACAGAGCTAAAATTGCTGAGGTTCTGATCAAAGCTCAGGAAAAAGCTGAGACAATATTAGAGGAAGCAAGGAATCAATCAATTGAGGAGAGAAAGAAGCTTTCCGATTTGACAGAAAAGGAAAAGGAAAAGCTTGTAGATATAAAACAGGAAATCAAGACATTAAAACAGGATGTTTCTAGGGTTTTGAAGAAATATGAGGAAGAACTCAATAAGGTGTTTGAGTCTGCAGGAGAGACATATAGTTCTTTTGATACTGAGACAAAGTCTGAAAAGGCAGAAACTAATGACAACTCTGCAGATATCCTTGATGAAATAATGGAAGAGTTTGCTAACAAAGCAGCTTCTACTTCAGAAGAGAAATAGAGCAAAAAACAAATGTAGAAAGTTCAAAAATAATATATTGTAAAAAAATATTTTATTTAGTATAATTATTTCTAATAATTTAATATTTAAAAGACGATGACAGGGAAGAGTACATATTTGAATTTTCAAAGAGAGCCGGTGTCAGGTGAAAGATCGGCAAATGATTATATGGAAGGCAGCCCTTTAGTTTCACCTTGAGAAATGATGACCACTTATACAAGGTCTAATAATAGAGGATGACGTTTCCTTACGTTATAAAGGGTCAGTATTAAAATTGCATTTGTTAAGTTTAATGCATAATTTGATATTGAATGGAGAGAACACCATTATGGTGTTAATTAGGGTGGTAACGCGGATTACTTCTTCGTCCCTTTCAAGGGGTGGGGGAGTTTTTTTAATGCCTCAGAAAGTGCAGATGATCTAAATTTGTTTAGAAATACAAATATGGCAAGTTGGGCATAATTTAGTAGATACATAGTATTTATAATATTAAAGTTAATCGAGGAGGGTATTTATTATGGAAGAGATTTTGGAGATATTAGAGAAGAACAGTAAAGCGACTGATGAGCAAATAGCGGTAATGCTAAATAAAAGTGTTGAAGAAGTTAGAGCTGCAATCAAAAAATATGAGGAAGACAATGTAATTCTGGGTTATACTTCAATGATCAACTGGGAAAAGACCTCTAAAGAAAGTGTAATAGCTTTGATAGAAGTAAAGGTTACACCTCAAAGAGGCCAGGGGTTTGATAAGGTTGCGGAGCGCATTTACAAGTTTCCTGAGGTAAAAGCATGTTACCTTATGTCGGGTGGATTTGATCTGACTGTAATTGTAGAAGGTAAAACAATGAAGCAAGTAGCACTGTTTGTTGCAGAAAAATTATCTCCTTTAGATTCAGTGCTCAGTACTGCTACTCATTTCGTATTGAAAAAATATAAGGATAAGGGCGTTATTTTTGAGGAGGACTATAAGGACGACAGGGAGGCAGTGATATTATGAATGTGAGGGATATGTTATTGCCGACTGTGCGGGATCTGCCGCCCTCCGGTATAAGAAAATTCTTTGATCTGGTTAATGAAATGAAAGATGCTATATCTTTGAGTATAGGAGAGCCTGACTTTGTTACTCCATGGTGTGTTAGGGAAGCAGGTATATATTCACTTGAAAAAGGTCATACTCACTACTCGCCTAATTCTGGCTTTATGGAGCTTCGGGAAGAAATATGCAACTACTTGAAGAGAAGATACGGTTTAGTGTATGATCCTAAAACTCAAGTGATTGCGACTGTTGGAGGAAGTGAAGCTATTGACCTTGCATTGAGATCACTTGTTGGTCCGGGTGACGAAGTAATACTTCCAGAGCCTAGCTTTGTAGCTTATAAGGCTTGTACGGTTTTGACGGGAGCAACACCTGTCTTGATCAATTTGCGTGCTGAAGACCAGTTCAGGCTGACTCCTGAACTTCTTGAAAAGGCAATAACTTCAAGGACAAAAGTTCTTATATTGCCATTTCCTAATAATCCTACGGGTGCAGTGATGACAAAGAAAGATCTTGATAAGATTGTCGAAATTTTAAAAGACAAAAATATAATTGTACTCTCAGACGAAATATATTCAGAGCTTACTTATGAATGCGAACATGTATCGATTGCAAGCTATCCAGAGATGAAGGAAAAAACTATTTATATAAATGGATTTTCAAAAGCATATGCAATGACAGGTTGGAGACTTGGATATGCCTGTGGACATCCTGATCTCATTTCTGCCATGTATAAGATCCATCAATATGCAATAATGTGTTCTCCAACAACTGCACAATATGCAGCTATAGAAGCTCTCAGAAAGGGAGACGAAGATGTTCAGGCTATGAGGCGTGAGTATAACAGGAGAAGAAGAGTAATGCTCGATGGTTTTAGAAATGCAGGACTTGACTGTTTTGAGCCTTTTGGAGCATTTTACATGTTCCCGTGCGTAAAGTCTACAGGAATGAGTTCGAACGAATTTTGTGAGACCTTGCTAAAGGAAGAAAAGGTTGCTGTTGTACCAGGTTCAGCGTTTGGCGACAGTGGGGAAGGATTCGTCAGGGTTTGCTATTCAAACTCAATGGAAAATATAGTTGAGGCATTAAAAAGAATAAATAGGTTTGTTGAAAAAAGTAGATAAGGATTAGATTAAATGTACAAGATGATAGCCATAGACCTTGATGGGACTTTGCTTAATTCCAACAAGGAAATTTCAAAAGAAAATGAGAAATGTATTAAGTTAGCAATTGAAAAGGGTATAAAGGTTGTTATTTGCTCCGGTAGAATTTATCCCGGAGCAAAAATATATGCGGAACAGGTATCTTTAGTAGAGCCGTTGATAGTATGCAATGGTGCTGTTATTAGGGACCTTAAAACAGATGAAGTATATTATGCCAACCTGTTATCCAAGGAAGATTGTAATAGGGTCATTGATATATTGCACAGTGAAGGAATTTATTTTCATACCTACATTGATGACGTTATGTATGCGGAAAAACTTGATTATTCAGCATTGTATTATATGATTAAGAGCAAGGACTTAAGAAGGGATTTCCGCATTGATGTTAAAGTAGTTGAATCTGTTAAGGACATAATTGCCCAAAGCTGTGCAAGTCCAGCTAAAATTGTTGTAATGTCTTCTGAATCAGAGGCCTTGATGAGAGCTAGACAACTTGTAGATAATATTAAGACTGTTGAAGTGGTGAGCTCTAATTATGATAATTTTGAGGTTTTAAATTATGGTGTAGGTAAAGGTAAAGCTTTGGAAATTATTTCCCAAAAGTTATCTGTAAAAAGAGAAGAAATAATTGCAATAGGCGACAATGAGAACGATTACTCGATGCTTAAATATGCAGGTCTCAGCATAGCTATGGGTAATGCAGAGGATAGTATAAAGAAAATTTGTGATTTCGTAACGCTTTCGAACAATGAAAATGGTGTTGCCTATGGAATAAAAAAATTCGTACTATAGTTCATAGTACGAATTTCAAGTGTATATATAAAATTGTGCAGGATTAACTAATAATTTGTAGCGCTACATTTTATTTTCTAACATACTTAAATGACGTAATTGCTTCGGGTACTCAACTGAAGCTTCATGTATAGGACAATCAACGTATCAAGTTCCTGGCTGGTTGCTAATATTTCGCAATCGTCGCCGCAGTCCATAACATTATGCAACTGTTCTCTCAGATTTTCAATTCTACTCAAGGCATCGACCTCCAAAAACAAAAATGATTTATTAAGCATGGCCATGCTTTTTTTAATATATTTAAAACAAAAACTTGTATAGTAACAATCTACTGTGATAAAATAAATCTGCAAAGCATTTCCTTTGACTTTCATACATATTTTATAGCAACACTTTGTTGCTGTCAATAAAAAATACAAAAAAATGTAATCAAATTGTTGCATTATTATAAATATACAGGTAAAATATACTAAAATTGATTCTTGGGGTGGGAAAAAATGTCTTTTGCGTCGATGCTTAAACAACTTAGAGAACAAAGCCGGTTATCTCAGAAAGATATAGCCGACTATCTAGGCATTACGCGTCAGGCGGTTGCTTCCTATGAACTTGCCAAAAGAGAGCCGGATTATGAAATACTAAAAAAGCTTGCCGATTATTTCGGAGTTTCTATTGACTACATTTTAGGTAGAGCAAATTGTAGAGACTTAAACGCTCTTACAGTGGGAAATAATATTGATTTGATAAAAGGGAATTTTACATATAAGGAGCTTTCGCAGGATATCAGTATTAAAGTTGGAGCTTTGATTTTTCCTGATATGTTGGAGTTGTATGCAAAGGGAGAAAGAATGCCTTTTGTCGGTACTATCAAGATTCTTGCTAAGTATGCAAAAGTAAGAGACACATTCTTTTATAGCTATAATACTCCTGAAAGCTATGAAAAGGAAAAGGAGCTCTATCTGCTGGAAGTCAGTCAACAAAAGCAGACGGAGAAAAATGAGGACGCTCCTACTACATTGGACATATTTAGTGATGACATGAAGAACTGGATTTTAAAGGAAAGCAGCATTTCTTATATCAAGCTTGCAAAAGAGATTCAAGAGGCAGGACTTCCGGTTGAAGTATTGAAGCCGCTATTGGAGAGTATCAAGAGTAATAAAGATACAGGTTAGCTACGTGAAAAATCAGAATCAATATTTCAGCTATTTCTTAATGCTAAATAGCCGTGCAAAAAAGTGGAAGTGTTATTTTACTCATTATATTAGAATATGTGGACAATAAACTGTTAATGTTATAAAATTAGAAATATTTTATTTGAGGAATTTGCGGAGCAAATCTCCTAAAATAGAGCGGGACTAAATATACCCGAGTTTTTTTATGTTATGATATCAAAAATTATTCAAGGAGTTGGTAAAGTTGTTGGAGCTCGAACAGTTAAGATTGGAAATTGATGGATTTGAGAATACTTTAAAAGAAATGGGGGCTTCTCTTTGACATCGCTAGAATGAGTAACGATATTGAGGAGTTGGAACAGAAAGCATCCGAGCCGGATTTTTGGAATGATATTGAAAACTCACAAAAGGTTTTACAAAAAATAAAAACAATGAAAGAGAAGCTGGAAAGGTATAATAGGCTTACTCAGGAATGGGAAGATGCTAAGACGCTATGTGAGCTTGGATTGGAAGAGGATGACGAGAGTGTATTTACTGAAGTAGAAGATAGCTTTAAAAAGTTTAAAAAGGACTTTGAGGAACTGAGACTGGAAACTTTGTTGATTGGTCCTTACGATAAGAATAATGCGATATTAACACTTCATGCGGGGGCAGGGGGAACTGAGGCTCAGGATTGGGTTCAGATGCTTCTTAGAATGTTTACGCGATGGGGTGAAAGTAAAGGTTTTACAGTAAGAATTCTTGATTATCTAGATGGGGAAGAGGCTGGAATCAAGAGTGTGACTATAAATGTTATTGGTGAGAATGCTTATGGTTATCTAAAGTCTGAGAAAGGTGTACACAGACTTGTACGAATTTCTCCGTTTGATGCTTCTGGAAGAAGACATACGTCATTTGCATCTTGCGATGTTATGCCAGAGCTTAGCGATGATGTTGAAGTTAATATAAACCCTGATGATTTAAGAATTGACACTTACCGGGCAAGTGGTGCGGGAGGTCAGCATATTAATAAAACTGAATCGGCTATAAGGATAACCCATATTCCTACGGGAGTAGTTGTGGCCTGCCAGACTGAAAGGTCACAGTTCCAAAATAAGGATACAGCAATGAGAATGTTAAAATCAAAACTTCTCGAGATTAAGGAACGTGAGCAGAAAGAAAAGATAGAGGATTTAAAGGGAATTCAAATGGATATAGCATGGGGAAGTCAGATAAGATCATATGTGTTCTGTCCATACACGCTTGTTAAAGATCACAGGACTAATTATGAGCAAATAAATGTTGACAATGTAATGGATGGAGATTTAGATGGCTTTATAAACTCATACCTTGTATTTTCTAACTCAGAATCTTAATGCTTATCTAAGTGTGATGAAGTTTATACTTCTACTTGGCGGATTCATCAAAAAAGGAAGTTTTTTAACTTCCTTTTTTTACTCTATAAGAATTCCGGAGAAATACAGATCTTGTGGGGAGCAGGTTAAGTCTTGATTTTTCTCATCAAAGGAAATATAGATTGTTTGGTTTGAACGTTTGCCAGTTTTAGAACTGGTTGATACATTAAAACAAAATTTATCACCGCTTTGAGTTGAATAATCCAAAACTTCAATATCAGGATCAGAGTCAGTCATGAAATAATAATCTTCGATCTTTTGTATTAGGTCGTTAGTTGAAATATATTTCAATATTCTGGTACAATCGGTTACCGGGTCAACCTCTAGGTAGAAATAACCTGATTGTCCATCAGATTCTGCATAAATGGGAATTAAGATCTTTTCGTAATAATACTTGTTCCAATTTTCGTTCAAGTAATTAAAACTTTTAGGGAAATATACTTGAACATCATTCAAAAGATAATTTTCAAGAAAGTTCTGGCATTCTTCCTTTATACTTTCAGTATTAAACTTTCTAACAAAATCGATACTAAAATCCTTTTTAGATGGTGTTACCTGAAGGTAATAAACTTTGGTTGTTGGTTCAGAAATCAATGTGTCTGAGTACTTAATTGATATAGTCATATCGTTGAAATTTACTGATATATCTTGTATATACTTTCCTTTAAAGATATTTCGAAGCTTTTCTTCAGCAGACTTTGCTATTTCAGGGTTTAGAACACGGCTGGCGACTTCAATTTTCTTGTTGGTGTAATCAAAAACAAGCCTGTAAGCACCAGCTTCGTCGCTATTGTTTATATAAATAAGCACATCTTTTTCAGAGGTTAGGTTTTTAGCGAAAGTAACAACTGTGGATTTGCCTAAAGCATCCTTGAAGAAGTTTTCAATAAATATTATTTTATTATTGCGCTTGTCACTCGAATGCAAGCTTTTATTGTATTCCTTAGTATCCTCGATACAGAAGCTTTTACTCATAAAATCCAAAATATAATTTAAATCCCTATCGGCTAAAACACCATCCTGAAAAAGATACTCGCTAGCGGAAATATACAATGAGTTAATCTTATTGTCCCTGACAATATCAATGGAATAACACATTTTGTATCTGTCACCTTCATCAAGATAATTTACCAGTTTATATATCATAGTAAAGTCATTATATGCATCGATACTGCTTTTTAATACCTTAAAAGTCTTACCTGTGTAAGGTGCTATGTAGTTTTTAAAATATTTATCCAGACTGCTGGAATCATAGCCGGTCGTATACCTTAGTAACTCTGCAGCAGTGAGGTTTGATGTGTATTCTGATTCATTTATAACTATATCTAAAGGTCCTGAAAAGTTTGGATTGGTAATTTCAAAGCTGTCATAATTTATATCTTGCGAGTTATCCTGAATACTCCAGTCGTCAGGATAGAATATTGAATATCCTTTGCGATCATTTGAGAACTTCACAAATGAGATATTACTATTGGTGTTATTGCTATTTTCTTGTGTTGTAAACTCAAAAGACGATACTATTTTAAGAAACTCATTTGAAATGCTTTCTGATGGCTTTTGTATCAGGCTGTTAAGTTCTATCGTATAAAACCGGAGTCCATTGGCTATAAAGTAATCAGTTATATATTCTTTTCTATTGTTGTTATCAGTTTCGTAGTTAAGAACAATAAATTCCTTGCCATTTATATTTTGATTATTAATGTTGTTGACTTTTATTTTATCATTATAATAAGACTTGAGAGCATTAATTTTTTTTAAAATTCTATTTGGATTTGCGGGTGAATGTTCTACTGATATTGAAATAAAGTTATTGTGGTCGATTTTAAAACTTCTATAGCTATTGTTATCAATAAAATTGTTTTGCAAATAAGGTACGAAATTGGATGGATATTTGATCTTATAAAGGTTTAAGGGATCTTCCAAAACAGTATACTTGATTTCAGATGCTGATAAGGAAGGGTATATACCGCTGTTTGCAGCACTAATTGCAGTGTTGTCATGAAGAACTTCAGGAACACTCTGCTGTGTAGGAAGATTTGTGATAGATAGCCCTTTTATTAATTGGAGTATATTATTAATGTTGCTATCATTAAGAGCACCCTTTTCCATTGTGAAGGTCAGTGAATATATTGACTTATTAATATAAGCTGGTATTGTTATAATTATGTTAACATCCTCTATACTTGAAAATTTGCTGGAAGTTATCGTATTAAACAAAATAATATTTGAATCTTGTCCAAACAAGTTCTCTGTGTATTGCTTAATAATTTTAATATTTGATTCACTGAGAGTACTATCCAGATTGCCGAAAAGAAATTCATTTTTGTATGAATCCAAAAGGGAGCGAAAATAACTTTGCTTATACTCTACAATGCTGTCAAACATCTCACTATCTGAAGAAGTATAATCAGATAAAAGGAATCGCATGTTCTCTAGTGAGGATTTGTTCACAACATCACAGATAATTGAAGCAGAAAAAGTATTGTCATTGTTTATCACAGAAACAGAACTAGCATCAAAATTATCATAGGAATCATCAAGATTAAAGTAAAGATTATCTGGTATATTCAAAGTATAATTGCATTTTTTGTTCGTGAAAGTATCTAATTTACCGTTTTCTGGAAAGAAATAAAGAATATTTGCTTTTTGGTCATATTTTATGTTAACGTTATATTCCTTCGTTATAAAACTGAAAGGAAAGTATACTTTATCACAAATTAGTTCCGGTAGATTGTGAGTAATAGAGGTCGGTTCTATTAAAGAGTAGTCATATTTTTTTATTTCAAAATTCTTTACTAAATTGTTATTTTCTAAGGTCAGAGCCGTATTCGAGGGGTCAATTTTGCAAGCTGTGCCAATTACAGCAGTAAGCTCTTCTGCATTAATAAAGAACTCATTGCCTCGAACAATAATTTCCTGGCTCAAGTCGAAGAAATTTTCATTGTAGAATAACTTTAATGAATTTCCAGCATATGTATTTATTGCAGATACTACAGTTAGCAACATAATAAGAATAACAAAAACTACCTTTTTCATAATAACACAACCTCGATATGTATGATTATACATGTATTTTTATTTAAGAATTATTTTGGATGTCGAATTTAAAATAAACTTTATATATTTTAGCCAAAGCTGTATTTTCAGCATTCCCAAATTAACATTTTATATATGTATCATATCAGAAGTTTGGGTACTAGACAATAAGCGTAAACTGATTGTAAAATAAGTGAAATAAATGCTTAAGACAACTTTAGTGTTAGGTTGGTGTTATATCCATAAAAGTGTAAATATGGAGTGTTAATATAATAAATTATGGCAATAAAGTTTTAAGACGAACCTGTATATATATTTTGGTTTGTGGTATTATTAAAAAAGTAATTGGCTTAGCTTGTGAGGGGGTTTTTGAAAATGAATGCGGGAATAATTGGTGCAGGAAAGCTTGGCAGCGCTTTAGCTATAGCGTTAAGTAAAGCTGGATTTTGTATTTGCGGAATTTACAGTAAAAGTGAAGAATCATGTCAATTACTTTGCAGGAAACTAAATATAGATGTAGCAAACAACTTGGGTACAGTTGTCCGAAAGTCTGATGTTATTTTTGTTTGTCTTCCGGACAATGATATAGAGAATATGGCTTTAAGAATTGCATCGCATTTTGAGCCGGAATTGATTCGAAGTAAAGTTTTCTTTCATGTTAGTGGCGCTTTGACTACGGAGGTGTTAAAGCCTTTAGAGAATTTAGGAGCATTTACTGGTTCTTTTCATCCTATACAGACTTTTGCAGATAGGGAAAATGGCTGGGAAAAGCTTTATGACTGTTTTTTCGGATTTGAAGGATGCAATGAGGCGGGGGAATGTGCGGAAACGATTGTTGGCAGATTAAATGGCAGATTAATCTTTATAAGCAAAGAACATAAACCTTTATACCATGCTGCTGCATGTATCATATCAAATTACACAGTTACACTTTTTCACATTATGTTTAAAATGCTTATTAGGACAGGCATGAATGAAGATGCAGCAGTTAATGCTTTTATGCCTCTTTTGAAGAATACAGTGGATAATATTGAAGGGCTTGGATATATTAGTGCTCTGACAGGGCCAATTTCTAGAGGAGACCATAAGGTTGTTGAGCAGCACCTTAAGTCACTTTCATATGAAATTCCAGAGGTTGAGGATATATACAGGTTGCTTGGAAGAGAAACTGTTGATATAGCTCTAAAAAAAGGTAATCTTAATGAAGAAGATGTGCTCAGGTTAAATGGGGTGCTTGGAAATAAGGGATAGCGAAAGGGGAAAGATAAAATGGATGCAGAATCGTTGAAAAAGATGCTTGAAGATGTTAAAAATGGACAGCTAAGTGTAGAAGAGGCTTTTAATGACCTCAAAAAGCTGCCATTTGAAGATCTGGGCTTTGCAAAGGTTGACCATCACAGAAATCTACGGAATGGCTATCCTGAGGTTATTTACTGCCAGGGCAAGACTCTTGAGCAAATTAAGATGATTGTAGAAAAACTAATGCAAAAGAACAATAATATTATGGCTACAAGAGCATCACGGGAAGTTTTTGAAAGTATACGTCAGATAACAGAGGATGCTGTTTATTATAAGGATGCGAGAATTGTTGTTGTTAAAAAGAGGGATATACCAAAATCCCAAAGGATGATTGCTGTAGTTACGGCTGGAACATCTGATATACCTGTTGCAGAGGAAGCAGCAATCACATGTGAAACTATGGGACAGTGGGTTGAAAGGATATATGATGTTGGTGTCGCTGGTATTCACAGGTTGTTTGCCAGAACAGATATTATTATGAAAGCCAATGTTGTTATTGTGGTAGCAGGAATGGAAGGGGCGCTTGCAAGTGTTGTCAGCGGCTTGGTTGATAAGCCTGTGATAGCAGTTCCAACCAGTGTTGGGTATGGGGCAAATTTTGGAGGTTTGTCTGCGTTGCTCACGATGCTTAATAGTTGTGCAACCGGTATTGGAGTAGTGAATATTGATAATGGATTTGGAGCAGGCTTTCTGGCGGCAATGATTAATAAACTCTAGAAGGGATTGGACTTTTTAATATGAGAGTATTATATTTTGACTGCTTTTCTGGTATTAGTGGAGACATGGTGCTGGGGGCGCTTCTGGACCTTGGTGTTAACGCACAGGATTTTAGAAGGGAATTAGGCAAGTTAAACCTTTCAGGATATGACATTGTTATAGAGAGAAAGGTTAAAAACTCAATTACTGTAACTGATGTTGATGTTATTTTAGATGAAGATTCTCAAACAATACATAGCAAAGGAAATGAACAAGGGCACAGTGAAAACTTGAACCACTGTAGCCATAATAATTCTGTTGGACATTTCCACAATGACCATGAGCATCAGCAGCATTGCAACCAAAAACATCAAAATCAACATGATCATGATCACAATGCCCGAAATTTAAAGGATATTGAAATACTGATAGATGCAAGTGATCTAAAAAATACTGTAAAGGATTTTAGTAAAAAAGTCTTTAGAGAAATTGCAAGAGCGGAAGCTAAAGTGCATAACAAGGCTATTGAGGAAGTACATTTTCATGAAGTGGGAGCTGTTGATTCAATTGTAGATATAGTAGGCACGGCTATATGCCTTGATTTGCTTGGAGTAGATAAAGTTTATTCTTCTCCTCTTCATGATGGGACAGGCTTTATTGAATGTCGTCATGGGAGACTTCCTGTTCCTGTACCTGCTGTTATGGAAATGCTTACCGATGGTAATATTCCTTATATTGCAGAGGATATAAATACCGAACTTGTTACGCCTACGGGGATTGGAATTATAAAGTGCCTTACAGAGGACTTTGGAAGTATGCCTGCACTCATGGTAAACAAGGTTGGCTATGGAGGAGGAAAGCGGGATACAGGACGGCTGAATGCACTGAGATGTATTCTGGGAACTATGGCTGAAATGACTGACACCAGAGAGGAGATAATTGTCCTTGAAACAAATATTGATGATATGAGCCCGGAAGTGCTTGGGTTTGTGATGGATAAACTTTTTGAACAGGGGGCATTGGATGTATTCTATACTCCGGTTTATATGAAGAAAAACCGCCCTGCTGTTGTACTTACGGCATTGTGCAAAAAGGATTCGGAACAGGTTATTGTGGATACAATTCTTAAGGAAACTTCATCTTTAGGGATAAGAAAAACTATCTCAGAGAGGTATACAATGGACAGGGAGATAGTTAAGGTGAATACGGAGTTTGGTGAAGTTGGGGTGAAGGTTTCTAGTTTTGGAGACTTTAAGAAGTTTGCGCCGGAATATGAGGATTGCAGGAAAATTGCCATAAGTAATGATATACCGCTCTGGAAGGTTTATAATGCTGTATATAAAAAAGGTATTTAGGAGATAAAGGAATTATAATGCTGTATAATAAGTTTTCAGATTTTTTAAAGAATAAGTATGGGACGAAAGTTTACAAGCTTCCGCTAAATTTGCCTGTTACATGCCCTAACAGGGATGGCAGAATAAGTTCTAAGGGTTGTGCTTTCTGTGGAGAAGAGGGAGCCGGGTTTGAAAACCTGCCAAGTTTCTTGAGTGTGAGCGAGCAGCTCGGCAAGAATTCAAAATATATTGGCGAAAATTATAAATCGGAAAAGTTTATTGCGTACTTTCAGAATTATTCAAATACCTACCTTCCGTTAGATGATTTTAAGAAATATATACTGGAGGCTTGCCAAGATAATATTGTCGCTATATATATATCGACGCGTCCTGACTGCGTGCCGGAGAGTTATTTGGATTTCCTTAGTGAAATTAGAATTAAGAAAGGTATGGATATTGTCATTGAACTGGGGCTTCAAACTGTTAATTATCACGCTTTGAAGGAACTAAACAGAGGCCACCTTCTGGCGGAATTTATTGATGCAGTATTATCTATCAGAAATTATGGACTTGAAACTTGTGCTCATTACATTTTAGATCTTCCCATGGACTCAATGGACGATACAATTGAGGGTGCAAGAATACTTTCGGCACTTAAGGTAAATCAGGTCAAGTGTCATTCACTGTATATACTCAAAGGCACTGAATTAGGAGATAGGTATATTAGAGGAGAGATTGTTCCGGTGACATTCGAGGAATATATAGATAGGACAATAGCATTCCTGGAATATCTCGATCCATCAATAATAGTTCAGAGACTTATTGGGCGAGCACCTGAGGAGCGGAGTCTATTTTGCAACTGGGGGATGAGCTGGTGGAAATTGCATGACATGATTGAGAAGAAAATGATGGATGAGAACAGATATCAAGGAAGAAAATTTAATTATCTGAATGGAAAAACATGTCTTTTTTAATAATATTCTAATGGGAATTTTGATTATATGACAATACAATATTTGTTTTGCATTGGATATTAAATTTAGATATAATTAGACATCATATTTATTGAAGGAGTTGTTATCTTGAATAATGAGTTAGTTTTGGTTGTTGATTTTGGAGGACAGTATAATCAGCTAATAGCAAGAAGAGTTAGAGAGGCAAACGTTTATTGTGAAGTAATTCCTTATAACGCTTCTATAGATAGAATAAAGTCAATGAATCCTAAAGGAATAATTTTTACCGGAGGTCCAGCATCTGTTCTTGACCCTAATGCGCCTATATGCGAGAAAGAGATATTTTCTTTAGGCATTCCGGTTTTGGGTATATGCTATGGTATGCAGCTCATGAGCTATGTACTTGGCGGTGAGGTTAAAAAAGCAGATTCCCGCGAATATGGAAAAATAGACATTAGCTTTGATCTATCTAGCCCACTGTTTAAAGGTATAGACAAGGATTCTACCTGTTGGATGAGTCACACCTATTTTGTTGAAAAAATGCCTGAAGGATTTGTAAAGACTGCATATTCTGCTAATTGTCCAACCGGGGCGATGGAAAATGCACAAAAAAAGCTCTATGGAGTACAATTTCATCCTGAAGTTCTTCATACTCCAAGAGGCAGAGATATCTTAAATAATTTCCTTTTCAATGTCTGCGGATGTTCCGGTGACTGGAAGATGTCATCCTTTGTTGAACAGTCTATAAAAGCAATAAAGGAAAAGGTTGGAGATAAAAAGGTTTTATGTGCATTGTCTGGAGGAGTTGATTCTTCCGTTGCGGCAGTTTTAATAAATAAAGCAATCGGTAAGCAGCTTACCTGTATTTTTGTTGACCATGGTCTTCTTAGAAAGTATGAGGGAGATCAGGTTGAAGAAGTGTTCAGAAATCAATACGACATAAACCTCATAAGAGCTAATGTGGAAGATAGATTTATGGACAGGCTGGCTGGAGTAACTGATCCTGAAACAAAGAGAAAGATCATTGGTGAAGAATTTATAAGAGTGTTCGAAGTAGAGGCAAAGAAAATCGGAGCAGTAGATTTCCTTGTTCAGGGAACTATATATCCCGATGTAATTGAGAGCGGATTGGGTAATGCGGCTGTTATAAAAAGTCACCACAATGTTGGGGGACTTCCTGACTATGTTGACTTTAAGGAAATAATCGAGCCATTGAGAAACCTATTCAAGGACGAAGTAAGAAGAGTAGGTACAGAGCTTGGAATTCCTGACGAAATTGTTATGAGACAGCCATTCCCAGGACCGGGATTAGCTATAAGAATAATTGGCGATATAACCAAGGAAAAGCTTGAAATTTTAAGAGATTCTGATCATATATTCAGAGAGGAAATCGCAAAGGCTGGTCTTGATAAAGAGATCAATCAATACTTTACAGTTCTTACAGGTATGAGAAGTGTTGGTGTAATGGGAGATGAAAGAACTTATGATTATACACTTGCGCTTCGTGCAGTGACTACCACTGACTTCATGACTGCTGATTGGGCTCGTATTCCTTATGATTTATTGGAGAAGATATCAAATAGAATAGTAAATGAAGTAAAACATATTAACAGGATAGTGTATGACGTTACAAGTAAGCCACCTGCAACTATTGAGTGGGAGTAGTTTACTGTATATCACAATGTAAATTAAGCTTCAGGCTTAAAAGTATAATATTTTTAGATTTTACTTTAATAAATTGGGAATTAAAGATCCTAAAATCGTATGGGGCTAAATGCCCCTGAGATTTTTATTTAGGAAGGCTGAAAATATAACTTCGGCTATAATTTCACTCCACGCCCTGTTTGACCTAAATAGGCCCTGAGAAAAATTCGAAGTAATATTTCAGCTATTCCCTAATAAATCCAATGGGGAGCAGTAACAATGAAAGAAGTAATGATAATAGTATACCAGATATCCATATTGACTTTGTTGGGGTTAATAGGGTTTATCGCTGGAAAAACAAAATACCTTGCAGAAAATGCAGGTACGGTCATATCTAAAGTAGTTATAAAATTAACAGCACCTCTCCTGATTTTTATCACTTTGGCGGGACGTGAACTTGATATTAAAAAAATATCTAACATTGGTTGGGTATATCTGCTTGGAATTATATTTTTGCTGATTGCATTTGTTTTTGGGGGTCTTATAAGCAGAGTTATGAGGCTTGAAGAGGCTACATCAAATATTTATAAAATGCACTCAATGTTTGGCAATGTTATCTATCTTGCATTTCCGTTGCTGAGTTCTTTATATGGAGATGACGGACTTTTTTATGCAGTTATCTTTGGTATTGTAAATGATACTCTTTTATGGACTCTTGGCATATTTCTGGTTAATAAACACGAGAAGTCCAGTTTGAAGGAAAACCTCAAACGGATGATTAACGGTAACACAATAGCTTTGTCTTTAGGATTGATTGTTTTAATTATCAAGACAATTCTAGGAGAATCAGTAAATAACATACCATATTTATCTAATGTAAGCGGTTTTATTTACGATACTTTCCATATGCTGGGGTCGACTACTTTCCCGCTGTCTATGCTTTTTATAGGTTTGATATTATCGGAGACTAAAATTGAAAAAGTATCGGACTTGCTTAAAAGGGCGCACATTTTTGTTTTATCTTTGTTCAGACTGATTATTCTGCCGGTTTTGGCAATGTTCATATTAGCGGTTTTTGGTAAGTCGATTGACCCTATTGCCAGGTATGTTATAATACTGGAACTCGCGATGCCTTGTGGAACAATAGTTCCTGCACTGGCGGCTGAGTACGGATCAGACTACAGATCAGCAACTGAAAATGTATTTATTACGACAATATTAGGAATATTTACTATGCCTCTGATTGTATATTGGATGCAAAGCTTAATAAAATAGTGATAAGGCGAAATACGAATATTATTCGTGTTTCGCCTTGATAATGTTCGGAATTTTTCGCCGTTCTCATTGACAAGATTCATACATGTTTGGTAGTATTATTTGTGTAGATTTCAAATTTTGCCGAAAGCTGTTTTACTTGATTGTTTTTTTCATTATTCCGGTTTTTTTGTGAAATAATAAAGGTGGAATTAAATAAATATTTATTAATTTACAGGAGGTAATTGTATATGGAAAAGCTATTCAAGCTTAAAGATCACGGTACAACTGTTAAAATGGAATTTGTTGCCGGACTTACAACTTTTGTCACAATGGCTTATGTTATCTTTGTAAACCCATCAGTATTGGGTGGTACAGGTATGGACACTGGTGCTGTATTTGTAGCTACAATTTTAGCTGCGGTAATAGGAACCCTCGTTATGGGATTGTATGCTAATGTACCATATGCACAAGCGCCGGGTATGGGGCTAAATGCTTTCTTTACATATACCGTATGTGGTGCATTGGGATTTAATTGGCGACAGGCTTTGGCAATTGTATTTATTTGCGGTGTCATAAATATCATTATAACTGCAACACGAATAAGAAAGATGCTAATAGATGCCATACCGGAAACGCTTCAATATGCTATAAGCGGAGGTATTGGCCTTTTTATTGCCTATATTGGAATTAAGCAGGCACATTTTTTGAATTTTACTTCAGAGAGTCAGAATATAACTGCTACATTACCTGGCGGTAGTGTCGTTGCAAAAGATGTTGTTCCTGCAATTGTTAATTTTACAGATCCGGTTTCTCAGTTGGCACTTATTGGGCTTGTTATAACTGTAGTATTAATGCTGAAAAATGTAAAAGGTGCGATTTTGCTGGGGATAATTTCAACAACAGTTCTTGGTCTGTTTATCGGAAATGTGACACCTAGACCTGATTTAAGTCTGGCGAATTTTATTCCTCCATCAATAACACCAACTTTATTTAAGCTTGATTTAGTAGGGTTGTTTAGCGATCCATCGAAGATTTTTATTGTTTTGAGTACGGTGCTTGCTTTCAGTTTATCAGACACATTTGATACTATCGGTACATTCCTCGGAACAGGAAGGAAAACAGGAATTTTTGATGAGAAGGATGAAGCAGAGCTTCATAAGAGTAAGGGAATAAAATCAAAAATGGATAAGGCATTGTTTGCAGATGCTATTGCAACATCACTAGGGTCTTTACTTGGAACCAGCAATACAACTACTTATGTTGAAAGTGCGGCCGGAATAAGTGCTGGTGGAAGAACCGGGTTGACCTCGGTATTTACAGCAATGTTCTTTTTACTGGCTTTGGTTCTTGCTCCATTTGCAGGAATGGTAACTTCTGCAGCAACTGCTCCTGCTTTAATTGTAGTGGGTGTATTGATGATGGAGTCAATTACCAAGGTAAAATGGGAAGAATTTGAAGAGGCTGCAGCGGCTTTCTTTACAGCGGTTATTATGCCATTTACATACAGTATTTCAAATGGCGTAGCTGCAGGGTTTTTGTTTTATATAATTTCAAAAGTTGCACGTGGAAAGGCTAAAGAAGTGCATCCTTTATTATATATAGTTACATTACTTTTTGTAGCTGACTTTGTTTTTAGAGCATTTTAAATGTTTTAATTTATAAATTTTAGGGCTGGAGGTTTTTATAATGACTAGAACAAAAAATAATCCAAAGGTTGCTGTTATCATGGGAAGTGATTCGGACTTTTCAGTTTTAAAGGACTGTATTAAGCTTCTGAAACAGTTTGAAGTTGAGGTTGAAGCAATGGTGTGTTCAGCACACAGAACACCAGACAAAGCAGCAGAATTTGCAAAGAGTGCAGAAGAAAATGGCTTTGGAGTAATTATTGCCGGAGCTGGAAAAGCTGCTCATTTGCCAGGTGTACTTGCTGCATTTACACCGCTTCCAGTAATAGGAGTACCTATAAAATCCTCTACAATGGATGGCTTGGATTCCTTACTGTCAATAGTCCAGATGCCAAGCGGCATACCTGTTGCAACAGTTGCAATAGATGGTGCTGATAATGCAGCACTGCTTGCAGTACAGATTTTATCAATCGGCAATGCTGAACTTAGGGAAAAGATGAAAGAATATAAGAAGAAACTTGCTAAAAAGGTCGAAGATAAGAACGAAGCGCTTCAGCAGAAGATTAAAGAGTTATAGGAGAATTGCCGTGAGTTGCTATGATGAGGGTAAACAAATGAATAGTATATGCTGCGAGATCTTTGATGACAAGGATTTCAGGCTTGATAAGCTTAATGAGGAGTGCGGCGTTTTTGGAGTATTTGGAAGAGATAATTTAGATAGTGCCCGATTAACTTATTATGCTTTGTATGCATTGCAGCACAGAGGCCAGGAAAGCGCAGGTATTGCAGTTAATAATAATGGTGAATTTGCGTATCATAAGGATATGGGACTTGTACCCGAAATTTTCAATGAAGAAACAATAAAGAGCTTAAAAGGGCAGAGTGCCATTGGACATGTACGTTATTCAACTACGGGAGCAAGTCTTAGAGATAATGCTCAGCCTATGGTTATCAAATATAAGAATGGGCACATGGGACTTGCACACAATGGAAATCTTGTCAATGCATCGGAGGTTAGGGAAAAGCTTGAGGGAGATGGAGTAATCTTTCAATCCAGCAATGACTCGGAAGTAATACTTAATCTTATTTCAAGATGCAGGCTTAAAACCTCGGGAATTGAAGATGCTATTGTTAAAATGATGGATGAAATCAAAGGTTCATATGCACTGGTTATATTGACTCCCCAAAAACTTATCGGAGTCAGAGATCCTTTTGGTATAAGGCCGCTTTGTATTGGACAGTTGGAAGAATCCTATGTTTTAGCTTCAGAGACTTGTGCCTTAGATGCGGTTGGGGCCAGTTATGTAAGAGATGTAAATCCTGGTGAGATTGTATTAATTGATAAGAATGGTTTAACCTCTGTTCAGACAAAAGCTCCAGAAGAATCAAAGCTTTGCATATTTGAACATATCTATTTTGCAAGACCAGACAGTTATATAGATGGTGCAAGTGTTTACAGATCAAGGCTGGAGGCAGGGAAAAGACTTGCAAAGGATTATCCTGTTGATGCCGATCTGGTAATAGGAGTTCCCGATTCGGGATTGACAGCGGCTATGGGGTATTCAAGGGAATCGGGAATACCATATGGTGTTGGACTTATAAAGAACAGATATATTGGTAGAACATTTATACAACCTGATCAGGATAAAAGAGAAAAGGGCGTAAAAATTAAGCTCAATGCCTTAAAGGATGCAATAGACGGAAAAAGAGTAATAATGATAGATGACTCGATAGTTAGAGGTACCACTAGTAGAAGAATTGTACAGCTTTTAAGGGATGCAGGAGCAAAGGAAGTTCATATGAGGATAAGTTCTCCTCCGCTAAAATTCCCATGTTACTTTGGTATAGATATTTCTTCAAAAGAACAGCTGGTTGCGGCCAAGCATAATATTGAAGAAATAAGGGATTTGATTGGAGCAGACAGCTTGGGGTATCTTAGCGTTGAAGGTGTATTACAGACTCCTATTGGTTCAAAATGTAGTTTTTGTACCGCATGCTTCAGGGGAGATTATCCGATGGAAGTACCGGAAGAGGGAACCAAGTTTTCTTGTGGATGATAATACTAGCAAATAGGTGAAGCAAACTTGCTAATATCGATGGGGCTAAATGCCCTTGGGTTTTTGATAAAATTATAAATTTTGGGGGTAGGGTAATGAGTAGTTATAAAGATGCCGGCGTTGATGTTGAAGCTGGATATGAAGGCGTTAAACTGATGAAGAAAGATGTTCAAAGGACGTTCAGACCTGAGGTGCTCACTGATATAGGTGGCTTTGGGGGTCTTTTTGCACTAAATAAGGACAAGTATCAGGAACCGGTTTTAGTATCGGGAACAGATGGTGTTGGTACAAAACTAAAAATTGCATTTATGATGGATAAGCACGATACAATTGGAATTGACTGCGTTGCTATGTGTGTAAACGATATTGCTTGCAGCGGAGCCGAACCGTTATTTTTCCTGGACTATATTGCTCTTGGCAAGAACAAGCCTGAAAAGGTAGCTGAGATTGTAAAGGGTGTAGCTGACGGATGTGTTATGGCAGGTTGTTCACTAATTGGAGGGGAAACAGCGGAAATGCCGGGCTTCTACCCTGATGAAGATTATGATGTAGCAGGATTTGCAGTAGGTATAGTTGATAAAAGCAAGGTAATTAACGGAAAAAGAATTAAAGCAGGAGATAAACTTATAGGTATTTCGTCTTCAGGAATACACAGCAACGGCTATTCTCTTGTAAGAAAGGTTTTAGCTCCAAGCAAGGAAAAATTATCACAAGAGGTTAAAGCATTAGGAACTACACTTGGGGAAGAGCTTATAAAGCCAACAAAGATATATGTAAAGACTATATTGGACTTGAAAGATAAATTTGATATAAAAGGAATATGTCACATCACAGGCGGGGGCTTCTATGAAAATATGCCTAGAATGCTTCCTGAAGGATTGGGAATTAAGATATTCAAAGGAAGCTGGCCTATCCTTCCTATATTCAATTTGCTACAGAGTCTTGGGAATGTAAGCGATAAGGATATGTTCAATACATTTAACATGGGTGTAGGTCTTGCTATGGCTGTAGACAGCCAAATTGCAAACGAAGTAGTAAACTACTTGAACAGAGAAAAAGAAGAAGCCTATATAATCGGAGAGATAGTAAGCGGAAAGTCTGAGGTAGAAATATGCTGAAAATAGGCGTACTCGTATCGGGTGGGGGCACAAACCTCCAGGCAATTATTGATAAGTTGGAAAACGGCTATTTGAGCAATTGCTCCATTGTTACGGTGGTATCCAGCAAACCTGATACTTACGCACTGGAAAGGGCACGTAAGCACGATATTGAAGGAGTGTGCATAGCAAGAAAGAGTTTCCCTTCGATAGAGGAATATGACCTTGCCTTAATTTCTCACCTTGAGAGCCATGGTGTAGAGCTTGTAGTAATGGCAGGATTCCTTTCCATACTTGGTGAAACGTTTATAAAGAGGTATGAGGGCAGGATAATCAATGTGCATCCTGCACTCATACCATCGTTTTGCGGTAAAGGGTATTATGGATTGACACCTCATGTTAAAGCACTTGAGTATGGTGTAAAGGTGACAGGTGCAACAGTACATTTTGTGGAACTTGAGGCTGATGCAGGACCAATTATCCTGCAGAAAGCAGTTTGTATAAAAGAGGATGATACCCCAGAAACTCTACAGAAAAGAGTGATGGAGGAAGCAGAGTGGGACATACTTCCAAAGGCTATAAAGCTGATTTCTGAAAACAAGGTATTTATTGAAGGCAGAAGAGTCAAAATTTTAGATTAAAAATATTAGGAGTGATAATATGATTAAGCGTGCGTTGATAAGTGTATCTGACAAAACCGGAATTGTTGATCTTGCAAAAGAACTTTCAAGTATAGGAGTGGAGATTATATCCACTGGTGGAACCCATAAAGCATTGAGCGATGCAGGTATAAATGTTATAAACATCTCTGATGTTACGGGTTTCCCTGAGTGCCTTGATGGAAGAGTAAAGACTCTCCACCCAAAGGTTCATGGCGGACTTCTTGCAATGAGAAGTAATCCTGAACATATGAAACAGATAAAAGAGCTTGGAATAGACCCTATAGATATGGTTATTATAAACCTTTATCCATTTAAACAAACTATTCTAAAAGGACATGTTGAATTGGAAGAAGCTATCGAAAATATCGATATAGGTGGACCTACAATGCTTCGTGCAGCAGCAAAGAACTATCAGGATGTAGTTGTAATTGTTGATCCTCAAGATTACCAGATGGTTATAGATGAACTTAAGTCATCAAAAGAGATTTCTGTAAAGACTAAATTCAAGCTTGCATCAAAGGTATTCGAGCACACAAGCCACTATGATACATTGATTGCAAAGTACTTGAGGGATAAGGTTGGAGAAGAGGAATTCCCACAAACTTTATCACTTACTTTTGAAAAGGTTCAGGATATGAGATATGGAGAAAATCCTCATCAGAAGGCTGTTTTCTACAAAGAAATAGGTGCAAATATCGGATGTATATCTTCAGCAAAACAGCTTCATGGTAAAGAAATGTCCTATAATAATATCAATGATGCCAATGGAGCTCTTGACCTTTTGAAGGAATTTGACGAGCCCTCAGTTGTAGCAGTTAAGCACGCAAATCCATGCGGAGTTGCAAGTGCCGATAATATTTATGACGCTTATGTAAAAACTTATGAAGCGGATCCCGTATCAATATTTGGTGGAATCATTGCTGCAAACAGAGAAATTGATGAAAAAACAGCACAGGAAATCAACAAGATATTCGTTGAAATTGTTATTGCGCCTTCTTATACAGAAGAAGCGCTGAAGATTCTTACTCAGAAGAAGAACATCAGAGTACTGCAGTTAGACAATATTTCAGCAAAACTCCCAGCCGGTACATACGATATGAAAAAGGTTGCAGGCGGTTTGTTGGTTCAAAGCTATAATAACGAGCTTTTGAATGTTGATGAGCTACAATTTGTTACTGATAAGAAGCCTACGAAGGAAGAGTTGGAAAGCCTTATTTTTGCGATGAAGGTAGTAAAACATACCAAGTCCAATGGCATAACTCTTGCAAAAGGCAAACAGTCTTTAGGAGTTGGCCCTGGCCAAACTAACAGAATAATGGCTGCAAAGATTGCAATCGAATATGCTGGAGAGCGTGCTAAAGGTGCTGTTATGGCTTCCGACGCATTTTTCCCATTCCCTGATTGTGTAGAAGCAGCTGCAGCAGCAGGCATTACTGCAATAATTCATCCAGGCGGATCTGTGAATGACCAGCAATCTATAGATGCCTGCAATAAGTATGGTATAGCTATGGTAATGTCAGGAAAGAGACACTTTAAGCACTAATTTAATATGCTATTTACTGCTACAGGGGATAGCTTTTTATAAGCTTATCCCCTGATAGGTTTGCACCATATTGTGCAAAGAAAGTTGCGAAGAATCTTTAGTTCTTGGGAAAATTGGTGTACTTATGGAATAGGCATCTAGGTTTAAACACCTTTGAGATTTTATTTAAGGAGTGGTATGATGAAGGTTTTGGTTGTAGGCAGCGGTGGACGTGAACATACGCTTGTATGGAAAATAGCTCAGAACAAGCAGGTAAAGGAACTTTATTGTGCACCTGGAAATGGTGGAATATCAGCTATTGCAAATTGTGTGCCTGTAAAGGCTATGGATATAGATGGAATGGTAAGCTTTGCAAAGGAAAAGAGTATAGATATGGTTGTTGTTGCACCCGATGATCCGCTTGCAGCAGGTATGGTGGATGCCCTTGAAAAAGAGGGAATCAGGGCATTTGGACCAAGGAAAAATGCTGCCATAATAGAAGGCAGCAAAGCTTTTGCTAAAGATCTTATGAAGAAATATAACATTCCTACAGCAAAGTATGAAGTCTTTGATAAAAGCAGTGATGCATTGGAATACTTGAAAACTCAGAAATTCCCTACAGTTATAAAAGCGGATGGATTAGCTTTGGGTAAAGGTGTTATAATTGCTCAGAATATTGAAGAAGCGAATGAAGCAGTTGTTAATATCATGGAGGATAAGGCATTTGGAGAAGCAGGAAACAAGGTTGTAATAGAGGAATTCATGGTAGGACCTGAAGTTTCTGTACTTGCTTTTACTGATGGTAAAACGGTTAAGCCAATGGTGAGTTCACAGGATCACAAGAGGGCACTAGATAATGACCAGGGTCTTAATACCGGAGGTATGGGTACTTTCTCGCCAAGCAGAATCTATACCAAAGAAATGGCAGATTACTGTATGGAGAAAATATTCAAACCGACAGTGGATGCAATGAATAAAGAGGACAGAAAGTTTAAGGGAATATTGTATTTCGGAATTATGGTAACCAGTGAAGGACCGAAGGTTCTTGAGTACAATGCAAGATTTGGAGATCCTGAAACTCAGGTTGTAATTCCAAGGCTAAAGACTGACCTAATCGAAATTTTCAATGCCATAATAGATGAAAAGCTTGATGAAGTTAATATAGAGTGGGAAGATAATGCTGCTGTGTGTGTTATTATGGCATCGGGCGGATACCCTCAGAAGTATCAGACAGGCTATGAAATAACAGGCCTTGATGAAGCACAAAAAGATTCAAGCACAGTTGTATTCCATGCCGGCACAAAATTTGAGGATGGAAAGTACTATACTGCAGGCGGCAGAGTTTTAGGAGTTACCGCTGTAGAGAGCAACCTTGATCTGGCAATCAAAAAGGCTTATGAAGGTGTTGCAAAGGTAAGTTTTAAAGATATGCACTACAGAAAAGATATAGGCATTAAGTAAAAGGAAAACATATAAGTGCTTTGGTAGATTGGATGATCTGCCGGAGCACTTTTTTTGTATGAAGTCAAAGAAATATTAAGGGATAATACTGAATTTTTATATCGTAAATAAGCAGGAATAGTAATTGCAGATAAAGAAAAGAATAATATGGAAGTTCAGAGTACTGACGAGATGAGATTGATAAATTTAGTCTTGTAATGCTTTTCGGTTTAAAGGAAACAAGGTAGCGTTTCTTTGTTCACTATGCGATTAGGAGGAAGGGTATGGATAAGAGTATTAAGGAAATTATTAGCAAAATGACTGTTGAAGAAAAAGCCAGTTTATGTTCCGGGTTGGATTTTTGGAATACTAAGGCTGTAAAAAGGCTCGGAATACCTTCAATTATGATGACTGATGGCCCTCATGGATTAAGGAAGCAAGATGAGAGTGTAGAAGAGTTATTTGACATTAATAATAGTATTCCGGCCACATGCTTTCCTACTGCGTCTGGATTAGCCTGTTCATGGGACAGAAAACTTGTAGAAAGGGTTGGAATAGCATTAGGGGAAGAGTGCCAGGCGGAAGGTGTTTATATACTTCTAGGACCCGGGGCTAATATAAAGCGTTCACCCCTATGCGGAAGAAATTTTGAGTACTTTTCTGAAGACCCTTACCTTTCAACTGAAATAGCTGCCAGCCACATCAGGGGAGTGCAAAGCCAGGGGGTTGGTGCATCATTAAAGCATTTCTGTGCCAATAATCAGGAGCATAGAAGAATGACTATTGATGTGGTTATTGATGAAAGGACACTGCGGGAGATTTATTTTGCAAGCTTCGAAGGTGCTGTAAAGCAGTCAAAGCCGTGGACTGTTATGTGTTCTTATAACAGGATCAACGGCGAATTTGGCTCTCAAAATAAGTATACGCTTACCGATGTTTTGAGAAATGAATGGGGGCATGATGGTTTTGTAGTATCGGATTGGGGAGCAGTTAATGATAGGGTAGCTGGACTTGAAGCCGGTCTGGAGTTGGAGATGCCTTCAAGTGGTGGAGAGAGAGATAAGGAAATAGTAGATGCTGTTAAAAACGGCAGATTGTCCGAAGAAATTCTTGATAAGGCGGTAGAAAGATTATTGGGAATAACCTTCAGGGCTGTTGATAATAAAAAGGCAAATGCCACTTTTGATAAGAAAATTCATCACGAATTGGCAAGGGAAGCTGCAAGAGAGTCTATGGTTCTGTTGAAAAATGAAAATAGCATTTTACCTATAAAAAGAGAAGGTACTATAGCGTTGATTGGAGCTTTTGCAAAGGAGCCAAGGTATCAGGGTAGTGGCAGCTCTCATGTCAGACCGATTATGCTCGAAAGTGCATATGACGGAATAATAAAGTCAGTGGGGCAAAAGGCCGAAATAAACTACTCACAGGGATATGAATCAGAAAATGACGTTGTAGATGAAAAGTTGATAAACGAGGCAAAGGAAGTTGCTATAAAATCAGATGTAGCCGTTGTATTTGTAGGATTGACTGAAGAATATGAATCAGAGGGATATGACAGGACACATTTGAGAATACCTGAAAATCATATTAAACTTATTGAGGCAGTTGCAGAAGTGCAAAGCAAGACAATTGTAGTACTAAGTAATGGTTCACCAATAGAAATGCCGTGGATAAACAAGGTAAAAGCTGTATTGGAAACTTACCTTAGCGGTCAGGCGACAGGTGATGCTGTAGCGGATGTGCTATTCGGTGATTTCAGCCCTTGTGGAAAATTAGCTGAAACTTTTCCTGTGGAGCTTAGTCATAATCCTTCATATCTAAATTTTCCGGGAGAGGGAGATCGGGTTGAATACAGGGAAGGGCTATTTGTAGGATACAGGTATTATGACGCAAAAAATATAAAACCTCTATTTCCGTTTGGCTTTGGACTTAGCTATACAAATTTCGAGTACACCGATATAAAGTTGAGTAAAAATGAGATTTTCGATACTGATGTACTAAATGTAAGTGTAAGGGTTAAGAATACCGGAAAAGTACGTGGGAAAGAAATCGTTCAGCTATATGTAAGAGATGTTGAAAAAAGTGTTGTAAGACCTGACAAGGAGCTAAAAGGTTTTGAGAAGGTTGAACTTGATGCAGGTGAAGAGAAGACAGTAACTTTTGCTCTGAACAAAAGAGCGTTTGCCTATTATAATACTGAAATCAAGGATTGGTATGTAGAAACGGGAGATTTTGAGATACTTATTGGAAAGTCCTCACAGGAAATTGTACTAAAAGGTCTTGTCAGGGTTAATTCTACAATAAAGATAAATAGGAAATATGATATAAATTCAACAGTTGGAGATATAATTGGGGATCCTGACGGATTAATTAAAGCAAATGGAGTTATGTATGAATATTTGAAAAAGTTCGGAATGGAAAAAGGGTTGAAAGAGACTAAGAAAAGTACTGTAACAGAGATGGTAAAATATACACCTTTAAGAGCATTACCTGGCTTCAGTAGAGGGGAAATAACCAAAGATATGGTGGATGAACTTATAAAAGTGCTGGGGAATAGCTGAAGTATTTCTTGAAGATTGGTTAAATTTTATGTACAATCATATTTATATAGCTTGCTGATTATTCGAAGGATGGAGTTGATCAAATGGGCAAGAAACATATTTGTCTTGATATTGGCGGTACAAAGGTGCTTGGAGCCATTTTAGACGAAAAGGACAATATAACATTCAAAGTAAAGAAAAAAACAAAGGTAGATAAGGGATTAGAAAAGGTTGAGGAAAGAATAATTGATGTAGTTGATGAGCTTATAAAAGAATCGGGAACAGATAAGAATGAGATAGCGGCAATAGGAGCAGGAGCGCCAGGCGTTATAAATGAAGAAACGGGTGAGATAATATATGCCCCAAACCTTCCGTGGAAAAACTATGATATAAAGAAAGTAATGGAAAAAAGGTTTGGTATTCCCTTTTATATTGGAAATGATGCCAATATGGGAATGCTTGGTGAGTGGAAATACGGAATGGCAGTTAAAAAGGAAAACGTTGTGGGTATATTTGTAGGCACTGGGGTTGGTGGTGGCCTTATAATAAATAATAAACTTTTTACTGGAAAAAGACATGATGCCGGAGAGCTTGGGCATATGAGCTTAAATACAGAAGGACCATATTGTAACTGTGGTCAGAGGGGTTGTCTTGAAGCTTATGCGAGTAAAATTTCGATAACCCGGGAAATTAAGGTGCAGATTGAAAGAGGAAGAAAAACAATACTAAAAGACTTGCTGGGAGAAGATTCTATAATCAAAAGTAAAGATTTAAAAGAAGCTATAGATGCAAAAGACAGTCTTGCATTGGAAGTTATGGATAGGGCTGTTTACTATCTTGCAGCAGGTACAGGTAATCTGATAAATATTTTTGGCCCTGATATGGTAGTGCTTGGAGGCGGGGTTTTGGAATCTCTTGGTGATTTTATAATGCCTAGAGTAAAGGACTATGTAAAAAGATTTACATTGCCTGAGATCCTCAATGGTACGGAAATTGTCCGGAGTGCACTTGGAGATGATGCCATTATTTACGGTTCTTTAGCCATTATTAAAGGGAAAAAAGGGTAGTGATCAAGTGGAGGACAATGCAAAAAAGATAGGCATTTCAGGAGGTACTTTCAATCCTATACACTATGGTCATTTGATTGTTGCTGAGATGGTGAGAGATAGGTTTGGACTTGAAAAGGTGCTTTTTATTCCTTCCGGCATGCCGCCGCATAAGAATTTGAGTAATGTTGCCAGTGCGGAACACAGGTTTAATATGGTTCAGCAGGCTGTAAAGGATAACCCTTATTTTGTTGAGTCCAGGATTGAGGTTGAACGTGGGGGCTATACTTATACCATCGATACTCTGAAAAATTTAAGTGAAATCTATGGAAAGAGTGCAAGGTTATATTATATAATTGGAGCAGATGTATTGAATGATTTGCTTACATGGAGAAACTATCAGGACGTGTTTAATATATGTGAGTTCATTGCTGTTTTGAGGCCTGGAAACGATTCTGAAGGCTTTAACAAGCAAATGGAATACCTTAGAGATACTTTCTCGGCCAGAATTCATTTTATAGATACTCCTCTTATAGAGATATCTTCTACTGAAATCCGAAACAGGATAAAAGGAGGAAGGTCAATAAAATACCTTGTTCCTGACACCGTAGAAGCTTATATTAAAGAAAATAAGTTATATATTGATTAGAAGAGTCAGGTTTAGCTTGAAGGTTTGCATTAGTTTTTAAAAGAGGTATTGATTGATGACAATAGATGAAATTAGAGACAAGCTTCAGAAGGTTTTATCACCTAAAAGGTTTAAACATTCATTGGGTGTTATGGAGACAGCCGTTAAACTAGCATCAAAATTTGGAGTTGATGTGAAAAAGGCAGAGTTGGCAGGTATCCTTCATGATTGTGCCAGGGAAATAAAAAAGGAAGAAGTTTTAAGACTGTGTAAGGAGCATAATATTGAGGTAGATGATATATGTGCTTTGGAGCCTAAGTTGCTCCATGGACCTGTTGGTGCAGTAGTAGCAAGGGCGGAGTATGGAGTAGAGGATGAGGAAATTCTTGGAGCTATCAACTGCCATACTACAGGCCGCAAGAATATGAACACTTTAGATAAAATAATTTTTCTGGCAGATTATATTGAGCCTGGAAGGGATTTCCCTGGTGTTGAAAAAGTTAGGGAGGTTGTTTTTGCTGACCTTGACCAGGGAATGGTTATTTCTCTGAGGAGTATTATAAAACATCTGGTTAAAAAAAGAGAACTTATTCAGATAGATACAATAGACACATGGAATTACGTTATGAAGAATATAGAATAAACTGTTGAGTTTTTCATTTTAGGTATTTGCAAAGCAAATGTTTCAAAAATTGGATGGTCTCAAAACATATGAGATTTTGCTTGGTGGAACTTGTGGAGGTTTGCTGCAATATGGTAGCTAAGGGAAAAGGACTTGGAAAGGTTAGAGTAAAAAGCGTTAAGCGGATTATATTGTCTGCAGGTGTGCTAATTGCAGCTGTAATAGCAGCATTAGTCATATTTAATAATGTCTTTTCAAGTAAGTCCAAGGAAGTTAGTGTAGAGCCTGTTCCTACACCTACCGCTTCGGAAAAGAATGTTGATAGCAAAGCCGACATAAAAGAGGAAAATTTTAAGATAGCAAATGTTGAGACGACAGATTCTTCCGATAAGGAAGCAATGAAAGCAGTTGGCGAGGCAATAATAAAAAATAAAGATATAAGTGTAAAGGTTATAAATTACACTAGAATATCAGGACTTGCAGAAAAGGTAAGAGTAGCACTTGAATTAAACGGATTTGTTGTAAGCGCTGGAAATGATAACTCTCTAAAAAGTATAAGTTCGGTTGTAATAGAGAAAAAAGAAAATGTTTCAGGGGAATGGATTAAGAATTTGCTGGACATTAAAAAGGTCAGGAAGGAACTTGATCCTCAGTCAAGGTTTGATATTTTAGTAATATTAGGTGATGATTATAAATCTTAAATAAATGGATTTAAAGTCTAAAGATAATTTTGAAAGGGTGGAGT
Organism: Acetivibrio cellulolyticus CD2; assembly: GCF_000179595.2. Taxonomy (NCBI): domain Bacteria; kingdom Bacillati; phylum Bacillota; class Clostridia; order Acetivibrionales; family Acetivibrionaceae; genus Acetivibrio; species Acetivibrio cellulolyticus. The sequence goes on from NZ_JH556657.1 coordinate 472,220, forward strand.
TAGTGGATTCAAATATAATAGCACAAAAGATTGCCGAGATTTTGACAGATAAAAAGGCAAAGGATGTAAGAAGTATAGACATAAGCGAGGTTACAGTTATTGCAGATTATTTTGTAATTTGCAGCGGTACTTCAACAACGCATATTAAGGCTCTTGCTGATGAAGTAGAGCAAAAAATGAAGGAACAGAATGTCGAAATTCTTAGAAAAGAAGGATATAACAGTGCAAGGTGGATTCTGCTTGACTTTAATTTCGTAGTTGTTCATATTTTCCATGAAGAGGATAGAGCGTTCTATAATCTTGAAAGATTGTGGTCTGACGGCGTTATGCGTAGATAGAGCAATTTTAAACTTACAAATTTGTAGGTATTTATAATATTAACATTGTACTTCATCTGTTTGTTCATGCATATTTTTTTTGCTATCCAGTATAATTCGAAAATTAAAAACAGGTTTATCCCAAAAGTAAGCTTTTCACGGGTAAACCTGTTTTGTTTTATGAAAGGCATATTTATTCTGTAAAGAAGGGTTGCTTTTCCAGATAACGTTTTATTTTCTTTGTTGTAGTCTTGGCAAATTCGTTTTCGCGTATAGTAAAATCTTGAACCCTCTTGTAAAGCGGCATGTTATGGTTTGCATGATTAATTTCCGATTTGATAAGTTTGTATATTTCTTCCTCTGAGGGAGTATCTGTGCCAAGCTTTTCCTTTATGATATCTAAGTCAATTACAATTTGTGCTGTAACTATAGTTTCTCCATTTGCATCTATATTTTTGCCGGTTACAAGGGATTCCTTGATATATGGACTCTTATTAATATAAGATTCAACTTCCTCTGGAAAGACGTTTTTTCCGTTCTTTGTAACGATAACATTTTTCTTTCTTCCGGTTAAATAGATAAATCCGTGACTATCTATACGACCCAGGTCTCCAGTATAGAGCCAGCCATCTTTCAATACTTTTTGAGTAGCGGCTTCATTTTGGTAGTAGCCTAGCATAATATTGCCACCCTTTACTATTATCTCACCAATTCCATCTTTATCAGGATTAACTATTTTTACCTCTATGCCTGGAAGTGGGAGACCTATTGAATCATCTCTATAGAGATTTTCTCTGTTAACTGAAATAATAGGGGATGCTTCTGTAAGGCCATATCCCTGCAATATAGTGATGCCAAAGCTTCTAAAACCTTTTGATACTACAGGATCTATTCCGGCTGCACCAGCAATAATAAGCCGTACTCTTCCGCCTAGATTATCAATTATTTGCTTAAATAGCTTTTTGCGGATATCAATTTTAAAATTGTTATAAAGAAAGTTACTTATTGAAAGTCCAAGTTTGAGTTTGAATTTTAGCTTCTTATCTTTTGAGGCTTGAGCCCACACTTTTTGATACATGTTCTCTATTATAAGAGGCACCAAAATAAGTATTGTTGGAGAGGTTTCTTTTAAATTCCTGCTAATATGTTTCAATCCTTCATTAAATGATATACACGCACCGTAGTAGGTTATAGTCAGAAAATCCACAGTACAAGCGTAAGTATGGTGAAGCGGCAATATAGATAAAACCGAATCGGTACTGTCAAAGTATATTGATGAAGTAACAGACATAAGGTCTGAACATATATTTTTGTGAGAAAGCATAACGCCTTTGGCAAGGTCTGTTGTACCTGAAGTAAAAATGAGGAAACTCATAGCTTTTTCATCAATTTTAGAGTTTATGTATCCAGAATTTCCTTTTTCTAATTGGTTTTTTCCTTCTGCAATAAGTGCTTTTAGGGAAAGAAAGCTGTCATCAGTATGATCTTCAGCGTCCATATTAATAAAATACTTTAGCCCGGGTAGATTAAAGGATATTTCTTTTAACAGGTTATGATATTTGTTAGAATAAACAACAGCACAGGCATTTGACCTATTTAAGAGGTTTTCAAGCTCACTATGAGGAAGTTCCTTATCAAGGGGTACTATTATTCCAACACCATTTGCAGTAGAAAGATAAGTTAAGCACCATTCATACCGATTTTCACTAATCAGAGCGATAAATTTATCCTTAAGACCAAGATTTAGGAGTGCAGTGCCTAGAGAGTCCAAGTCATTCTTAAACTCATTGAAAGTTATTCCCTCATAGCTTTGATCATTTGATTTAACATAAAAAGCATTTTTAGTACCATAAAGGCGACTACTCTGTTCAATCATATCCTTAAGGTTTTTTATGGGTCTTACTTCAATTTTTTTTGTTGTTTGCATTCTATAACCTCACTTTTTCCAACATAATCTAAGGGCTAAATATATAAAAGATCTTAAAAGCCAAAAATGTGGTATACATATAATATATATATAAGTTTTTTATTATATATAACATTCAATCTTGTCAAATTATTTTTGCAAAAGTCCTCATTTAAAACCTATTGAGACGTCTGTTTCTGGAGATTTTTCTTAGAATCGTTCTTAAAGCTAAAAAGCCAATTATAACTGCAAATATAGTCAACAATACTTTTTTATAAATCGAATTACCGAAAGATGTAATAATACGTGGAGGAGTAGGAGTAGCAAGGATCCTTTCTACATTTCTTGATGCGACTAAATTTACTTTCCCAATAGAGATACCAGCTTGCTTATATTCAATAGAGCCTAATACAGCACCTTCTTTGATAGGTGCTGTAATGTTTTTGTTTATTTTTATATCCTCAGAAATATCGGCTTGATTGGTTGGTTCATTTGGAAGTATACACTTCAAGTCCTCGGCAGCAACAATATTGAGATTCGGATTATAACTGGCATCAGCTACGCGGACACTAGTAACGAAAGAATTGGCTGCAATGAGATTTTGCATGGAATAGTTCTTAAAACCATATTCCAGTAAATCCTTTGAACTTTGATAGATACCTTCGGAATTTGGACATCCCAATATTACCGAAATTAGCTCCATACCCTCTTCATTTTTAGCTGAGGATACAAGATTGAAAGAAGCTCTAACTGTATAACCAGTTTTGATACCTGTTACTTCATTATAATATTTGGAACTATATTTTCCATAAAAAAGCTTGTTTGTTGAAGGTAAGGTGTAGGCCTCATTGTGCATATTTGTTGGAGGTATGGTGCAGCTGGTTTTCTTTACTATTTCTTTGAATAATGGCAGGGTCATGGCATGCTTTGCCATCAATGAAAGATCCCTGGCTGTAGTAAGATGGTTTTGACTGGCTTCATCGGTATCCATTCCGCAGGGATTTACAAAATTGGTATTTGTACAGGCAAGCTCTTTTGCCCTCTGGTTCATCTTTGCAAAAAAAGCTTCAGGGGTTGGTCCGACATTTTCTGCAATAACATATGCAGTTTCGTTGGCAGATCTAACTAGAAGCGCATTCAGTACATCTTTAAACTTGAGTTGTTCTCCAGGTAATAAGCCAATATTCATTCCACCTGGCCCTATATTATTTATAGCATACTGGCTCACAGTCATAAGTTGTTCGGGATCGGCATTTTCAATACCGATTATTGCTGTCATAATTTTGGTTGTGCTTGCGGGATAGAGTTTTTGATCGGCATTGTATTCACTAATAACCTGACCTGTTTTCGAATCTATTAAAATATAGGCTTTAGCATCAATATTTAAAGGTTCTGCTTTTGCCGTGTTGATATTCATATTCAAAATTGTAAACATAATTATGCCAATAAAGAGTTTTTTCATACGTCCCTCCAAATTTGTATAATACTATTATGTGTAAAAAATAGCAATTTAAGCTATTGTAAGGCTAAATAATAATAAAAACATACCAGTAACTATATTAAGACAATAGAAAGCATTTTGCAAATAAAATATTATTGATACTGAGGGGGAATTTGGACAAAAACATCTAAAAGTGCAGAATAATTACCTTTCTATTTAGGTGTACCTATTTCAAAAGAAATATAGCCTAAATAAAAATATGAAAGTTCTATTTTAAAGCCCTAATAAAACTGACCTCAATTACAGTATATCAAAAAATAGAAAGTAGTAAATAAGAGGCCGAATAAAAATATTTAAGGTAATTAAAGGAAAGAGGAGTATAAATATAGAATACATAATTATATATAAATCTTGTCTTATTTATGTAAATTAATAACAACAGTCTTCTTATGCTTATTTATCTTAAAGGTAAAACGTATTGGAGGGAAACTCATGTCAGAAAACATATTTAACAAAGAAATAAAATTGAAAATGGGTATATTTATTGCTTTAGTTGCTGCTCTTATCATTAGTATAGGGATAGTAGGTTTTTTAATTAGCAGGGATGGTAGTGAGATAATAGTAAGTAAATCTGAAAATGTTGAAATTAAAAATTCTACTGTAAGGAACTCACCGCTAGTTACAGATGCTGCAGAACAGACTAAGGATGAAATAATAGAAGAAATAAAGGTATATGTGGTAGGTGAGGTCAATAAACCCGGTGTTGTCACTTTAAGGAAAGGTCAGATAATTGAGGATGCTATTAAAGCTGCCGGGGGGCCTACTAATAAGGCCGATATTGAAAATATTAACCTTGCCTTTGAACTTCAAGAGAATGTTATGCTTAAAATACTTCCAAAGGTTGATACGACTGCGGTTAATGGCGGTGTAAAAAAACAGCAGACAAATTCTTCGGTGAGCTTTCCGACTCCAGCTTCGAGCAAAAATCCGGGTTTTACAGGAATAGAAATAAAAAGCGACAGCGGAGGTGTACTACTGAATGAAAAGGATGATAAGGATACTTCAAAGGGTAAGATAAATATTAACCTTGCTACAGAGGCGGAACTGGATACATTACCTGGAGTCGGACCATCAACTGCAAGTAAAATAGTTTCGTTCAGAGAGAAGTCCGGTAACTTCAAAAAGATAGAAGATATTATGAATGTTCCTGGAATAGGAGAGAGCAAATTTGAAAATATGAAGGATTTTATTACTATTAATTGATTCTTCATTGGTTATATATATACTTTTAGAAAAATATTGCAAATAGACATTTTCGCAAATCGAAAGTATAATTCTATTTAAGAGTTTAGAAAAATAGTAATAATTATAGGGGGGGAATTTTCAGGCAGATTTTTGTCTGATAACACTTTATGAGAAGGTTATTGATCGTTTTAGCTGCAGTGTCTGTTATGATTTCATTGTTTGGATGCAGTAATTTATTTGATAGTAAAAATAATAATAGCAATAACAGTAAAGTGGAAGAAACACTTAAAGTAAGCCCAACTGTAAGGATACTTGTTGAAGGTGAGGACTTAATTGGACCAAGCGGGCAACCCTATGGTGAATTAAGCAGGGTTGATCTTGATGATAGTATCTTATCTCAAAGTGCAAAAAAGGAGACAATTACATTGTATTTTGGTGATTCAGAAGCCGAATTTGTTGTTCCTGAAAAAAGAGAGGTTGAATTGGAAGCAGGAAAAAGTATTGAGGAAGTAGTTATGAAAGAGTTGATAAAGGGGCCTGAAAAAGCAGGTATAGATTCTGTTATACCTGAAGGTACAAGACTTATATCTGTAGAGACAAAGGATGGTATATGTAATTTAAACCTTTCAAAAGAGTTTATTGATAACAACTATACAGGTTCTGCAGGAGAAACTATGACAGTGTATTCTGTAGTCAACTCGCTAACGGAGCTACCAGGAGTAAATAAGGTGCAGTTCCTAATTGAAGGTGAAAAAAGAGAAGTTTATTTGCATATGGCATTTGACGCACCTATAGGGAGAGACGAAAATATAATTAAAAAATAAAAATTTAGAATATTTTGCTTTAATTTCTCAAGATAAAAAGCCGCTTAATGACGGCTTTTTATCTTGGGAAATTACTTATGGAGTGCTTGACATACGGGGTAGTATAAATAATGCTGTTATAATATAGCCAAGAATAATTGATGTACTTGGCAAAAACATAGCGTAAATAAATATTTTTTTGATTTGTTCATGTCTTAATTGACGAAATTTCTCAACTCTGGTATTTCTCATTTGTGTGATTCCCCTTTCGAATGTTTTTACATATTATACCATGTGCAAGGGTTGGTAACATTATTTCCAGCTGTATAATAAATTATTCAAATTAAATTAGATTATATATACGCTTAAGTGCTAGAAAAATCGGTTTGTTATATCCTGGGAAATGTAATTTAAGATGAATTGGAACCCAAGAAATATATGTCAATTAATTATTGACAAGCTAAGATTACAAGCGTAATATCTAAATTAGATAATAGTAATTTTAAGGGGATGTTTTAAAAAATGAATAAGGTTCCAAACATTTCTGATTCTGAATGGTATATAATGAAGGTGATTTGGAATAGGTCGCCAATTACTGCAAATCAAGTTATTGAGGAACTTGAAGGTACTATAGGCTGGAAGCCCAAAACAATTAAAACCCTTATTTCAAGGCTTGTCAGAAAGGAAGTATTAGGATTTACTAAGGAGGGTAGAGAGTATTATTACTACAGCCTTGTTACCGAGCAGCAATGTATATTCAATGAGAACAGAACTTTCTTAGAAAGAGTATATGGAGGCGTTTTTAAGGAAATGCTTGCGGCTTTCTTAGAACATCAAAAGCTGACAAATAAAGAGATAGATGAAATCAAAGAAATTCTGGATAACAAGGTCAGATAAAGTTATTGTCCAAATAATAAACTTTATATTGGATGATATAGTTTGGATTGTTTGATTGCTTTAGTGTTTTCAAATGAAAACTGTTGAATTTGTTTTTAAGCCTTTTAAGGTTTAACATTTTTATTATTTAATCTAGGAGGTCAAAGGGATGTTTAAAAAGCTAGTAGCAGCCATATTTGTTCTATGCTTTGTGTTTTTGCAATTTGGGGCCGCTTATGCAGAAGGAGTCAACGAGGTTTTGAATCCGGGATTTGAAGAAAGTAGTTCTGAAGCTACTTTTTGGGAAAACAGGATTTATAACACATCACCAGGTGCCGGAGAAATAAGTGTGCAAACTGCACAAGCGCATTCAGGAAACAATTGCGTCAGAATTACAAACAGTGTAGGAAACGATTCAAGGGTTGTTCAGGTTGTGCCGGTAAAGCCAAGTACACTGTATAAAATTTCAGGCTGGGTAAAGACTGAAAATGTGGGCAATGAAGGAAAGGGTGCAATCCTTTCAGTGTACATGATGATGATTTCTACAAAAGAACTTAAAGGTACAAATGATTGGACCTATGTGGAATTCTATGGACGAACAGGACCGGACCAACAGGCTCTGGAATTTACTGCAGGAGTAGGCGGTCATAGTGGTGAGAGTACAGGAACTGCATATTTTGACGACTTATCAGTTGAGGAAACATTGAACGTTCCTGAGGGTGCAGCTATAGAGAACCTTTATACACCACAGCAAGGCAATCAGGGGACGGGCAACACAGAACAATCAGACAACAAGGGTTGGATAACTGCTTTGATAGTTGCATTGGCAGTTGCTATAGGTGCAATTATATTTTTTTGTGTTCAGAATGTCAGGAAAAGCTGATGACAAGAATACTGAAGCAGCCAAATAATCAACAAAATGGTACTGACAAGAGTAATTTTGAAGGTATTTCAAATACAAAGCCGTTTAAGATAGACAAAAAAGATATGATTATTATGTCAGTTATGACGCTTGTATATGCAGTAATTGCAATTTATAACCTAGGCTCTACAAATGTACCGGAGACTTACTGGAAACCGTCTGCATTGGGTACTACTTTTAGTGTAAATTTTGACCGTGAATATGACATTTCAAAAATAGCCTTCTATAATGGAGTTGCAGACCTAAATTTAAGGATCGAATATCTTAGGCCGGATGGTAATTACGAACCTGTTGCTACAATAAAGCAGGATGTGTATAAAGCATTTATGTGGGATTCCGTAGTTACACAGTTTAAGGCTAAGACACTTAGATTTAAGGTGCAGAAAATCGGAGGCACTTTAAATGAAATAGTCTTCTTTGAGCAGGGCAGCAAAGAACCTATAAAGAATTTCACTGTGGAAACTGAAAAAGTGAGCCAGAACGATAAGGGTACAGTGCAAAACCTTTTTGATGAACTGGATGTTGGGGATTATGAAAACAACTACATGAATTCAACCTATTTTGATGAAATATATTTTCCAAGGACAGCATTCGAGAACATAAACCGTATGGAACCATACGAGACTACACATCCGCCTCTTGGAAAGGATATTATGGCTTTGGGCTTGCTTATTTTTGGTGTAAACCCATTTGGATGGCGTATAATGGGAACTTTGTTTGGAGTTGCTATGATTCCGCTTATGTATCTTTTTGGCAAGAAGATATTCCGCAAGAGGATATACGGATTTATCAGTGCATTCCTAATTATGTTTGAGTGTATGCATTTTGCTCAGACAAGAATTGGTACAATTGATTCATATGCAGGGTTCTTTGTAATTCTGGCGTATTATTTTATGTATGATAGCTTTATGAACAAGTCATATGAAGTGGGATTCAAAAAGAGTTTATTGCCGCTGATGCTTGCCGGAATATGCTGGGGGCTTGGCTCTGCAAGTAAATGGACTGCGGTATATGCAGGTGGCGGTCTTGCAGTTCTTTACTTCACTTCGAAGTTCCTCGAATATAAGAGTTATGAAAAGTCGTTGAGGAAAAAAGCATTATCAGGGGGTGCAAGGCAATCTAAAATACGTGAGTGGTTTTCTAATAACTTTGTGCGCACATCCTTGGCCTGTGTAATATTTTTTGTAGTGATACCGGTAATACTATACACTGCTTCATACCTGCCCATCATAACGCTTCCGGGCGAGGGACATAACCTTGGAGAAGTTTGGAGATACCAGGTTAATATGTTTGATTACCATTCGAAATTAACAGATACGCATGCATGGGCATCGCCGGCTTACTCATGGCCTTTGATCCAGAAGCCTTTGCTTGAATACAGGAATATGAGTCTTCCTGGAGATAGAACGTCATTGATGTATGTTATGGGAAATCCGGCAGTCTTTTGGTTTGGAATTGTTTGTGTATTTGCTGCAATATTAATAGGTATAATGAAGAAGGATAAGAGAGTGTTCCCTATTTTAGTGGCGTTTGCATTTCAATACCTCCCATGGTTCAGGGTAAGCCGCTGCATATTTATATATCACTTCTTCACATCAGTGCCATTTATGATACTGTGCACTGTGTATGTATTAAATTTCCTGAGGGAAGATTTTCCAAAAATTGTGGGAAGGGATTTTGGCAGCAAGGCAGCAGGGGAAACTACCTATAAAGTTTCAACAGCATTTATATACAGTTATCTTGTAATAACACTTGCGTTGTTTATATTCCTTTACCCTGCGATTTCGGGAATGGAAGTTCCGACAACTTATCTAAACTGGGTTAAATGGATCCACATAGCGTAATAGATTTGAGATATCAAAATAGGCTGATTTAAGAATGATTTTAGAGCATTTAATACTAATATACACCTATTATCATTTCGTAAAGCAGAATAAGAGGTGGCATTGACCGTTAGGTCCATGCCACCTTAAATTTTAGCTGCATGGCAATAAAAAGGATATAAAAACAGAGGATGACTAAAGCGTCATCCCATGTTTTTGTGTATATATAAAATTATCATTTAGGGCATTTAAGATTTGGGTAGACTATACACCCGTAAAATTAATCCTTAAAGACCACTTTTATGGTTCTGTTCCAAATACAAGCTTTCCTGAAATATATACTGGAATCTTGCTATTTTGTGCATAATCGGAGGCTGTTGAACTAAAAGAGTAGTCATTAGACTGACTATAGTTGCTCCAGTCATTTTTAGAAAACCTTGCCTGCACATCTACGCTTTTACCCGGTTCAATAGACCCTGCTCCGCTTGAAAAACTAATTTCAAGGTAGTAGTCTGCTCCACTTTTTGAAGAAGAAAGTTTGTTAAAGGAGCCAGTGACGTTGGAATTACCTGCAGAGCTCCAGTCACACCAGAAGGTTTGAGGTTTGTCGCCATCGATGGTATAGTAATATCTCAATTTTACAGTAGATAGGTTTATACTTGAACCACTGTTGTTTACAAGCCTTAATCTTGGGGTTATGCCGTTTGTAGAGTCTGTTCCATTTCCATTTGCACATTGAACTACGATCTTACCGCTGCTGCTTGAAATATTATTATTTGTATTATTATTGTTATTGGAGCTAAAGCCGCTTGATGTTGAAGGGCTTGGAACAGCTAAAGTAGTATTGTTTGATGACGGCGGAGTATTTAAATTCTGGGAAACGCCAGAAGAGACTTGTTTTCCGTCTGGTTCCGTTCCAAAGGCAAGAATACCGTTATCATAAACAGGAATATATTTGGTTTTTACTGTGGAATTTGCTGCAAGATCCTTATACGAGTAATCATTTTTTGGATCGAAGTATGAAGTACCTTCGGGTGCGGCTATTCTGAACTGCACTTCCTTTTTGTAGTCTGACTGTCCTCCGGGGAATATCTTTGTTCCACTAAAGTCAACAGTTACATAATAAATATTGCCATTATAAGGTTTGAGTTCAGATATTTTTGACCCTTGATTATAATTTGCACTTGCCTTAATGTCGGCAGCAGAATGGCCGGAACTTATTACTTCACTTAAATCAACGAAGTAGTTGAAAGTCAGGTTCTCACATACTCTTGCCGGCCATGCAGATTTATTATTTACAACTGCCTTTATTTCAATAAAATTACTTCCTGATGCGTTAATACCGGCTTCTACATAGACTTCATCAGCAGTTTTTTCTTCTATTCCGTTAAAGGTTTCAGAAGGACTACCTGCATATGATTGGTACATCCTTGCCAAAAGACCTACAAATCCTGCATTGTAATCGCAGGCTACCTCATTGCATACATAATCATTTATTTCATCTTTGTAGCTGTCTGCTGCATCAGGTCCTCCAACAAGTGCCCCATATAATGTATGCATGTGCTTATCAGGGATTGTCTGGCTATTGGCCCAGGATCCGTGAGATGTTCTGTGGTGAGGATGCTGTGGAGAGGTTTTTCCGAAACCTACAACAAAACTTCGGCCACTGCTGCCTAAAGCATAGTTTGCCTGGTTTTCTGCAAATTTTATATAGTTTTTTGCTTTTGTTTTATCTGATCCTGACCAGTCTGAATATACGCATGCAAGAAAAGCTGTTGTAGTTGCATATCTCAAAGAACCCCATTGATCAAGCCATGCAAGGCCTTTTGGAGTGTATTTAATATGGTCTCCACCAGAGCTGTTTGCCCACCAGTCAAGATGCCTTTCTATGTTTTGCTTATGCTTACTGTTGCTACCTGAAATTTTGGCAAGCAGAAGTGATGCTCCGTAGTGTACATCATCCCAGCATTGACTCCATTTGTATTTTATAGTTGTAGATTGAGGTTCTGTTCCCCACTTAGACACATATCCTTCTGCCTTATTAAGGTAAGAATTATCATTTGTTGCAAGATAAAGCCAGGCGCCTGCCCATGATAGCTCATCATAAAAGCCGCTCCAAGATTTGTAGAAGCTGTTGGCAGCAGTATAGCCTGCATCACTTTTTGTACTGTCGGCAAACTCAAATAGTTCCTTAGCATGTTTCAAGCATTCTTTAGAATAGGCAGCATCTATATCCTTAAAGATAATAGCGGCAGAAGCTAATGCGGCAGCTGTTTCAGCAGAAACTGCAGAGCCGGGAGCTGATTTATCCAGTTTGTATGAGGGCCTATCCATCGGCAAGGCTTCAGCCGGTCCCCACCAGGCGTGGTCAGCATCTCCGCTGCCAACCTGGTAATAGTAGACATCTGCTTTGGGGTGACACTTAATGAAGTAGTCGGTTGCCCATTTTATATTTTCAAGTATAGGATCAAGCTGCCCGCTTTTTTTGAAGGCATCTTTGTATTCATAAACCGACCAGCTTAGCATTGCAGATGAATATGCCATCGGAAGGTTGAATTTGACATGGTCACCGGCATCATACCAACCCCCTGTAAGGTCAATACCCGCGTCTTTTCCGTCATTGAGCCCGGAATCTCCGCGCCAGTTAAGGCGAAGTACAGTTGAACTAAGTTTTCCGGAGCGCTGGCATTCATAAAAGAATATGGCTTTCTGAAGCGCTTCACCATAGTTGTATGGTCCTGTAGCAGGTGGCTGTGCAGGGATATCATTTTTATATTTGTATTTATACTTACCATTGTTCTCAATATTTCCAGAAGAAGTTGCAGAAGAACCATTTTCTTCAGAAGAGTTTGTTTCAGCAGCACTTTCTGTTTTTGAGGCGTGTTCAATAACAAGACCATTTTTTTTCTCTATATATATGTGATACATTGCATTAGCCATTGCAATATCAGCCTGTGCCCAATAACGGTGATAGGTCATAACGGGGTCTTTTCCGTTTTTAACTGTTTCACTCACCTTCTTGAAATCTGGATCGTTTTTATAGTCAGGGCGCATATCTACAAAGGATATACCGTTCTTTAGCTGTGCTCCCTGGCCATTTGTTCCGCTAAAGCCTTCCGGTATATAAACTTCATCAAAAAAGCGCTTATAGTCTTCTCTTTTTTCGGATACTGCAATACCTTTGTCATCTCGATAATTCTTCCACATTCTGTCTAAAAGCTCTTTAGCTGTATCCTTGGATTTTGCATCCATTGTACTTCCGTACTTTTCAGTTGCAGCTGCATAGTATATAAGTGTTTTTGAATAAGCTGCAGCTACACCTACGTCATTTGTGTAATCCTTAACCTTACAGTGAAGGTTAGGATTTTCGGTCGATTTACCGGTCCATGTGTCAGGCTCTCCTGACCATTCAAGTGTTGAAGGTATTTCATATGTACCGTCACTTTTTAATTTTGTATTTGATAAAGCCCATTTAACCCATTTTTCACAGACAGGCCTTATATTTTCATCTCCTGAAAGGTAATAATATTCCATTACTCTTTCCATAGACCATGCCTGGAATCCAAACCAATTGTTGCTGGAAGGATCATGATATACAGGCTGGTAATCATATGCCATATCATAGAATGTGCTTTTATTCGCGGGATATTTGGAGTATTTGCCTTCCCAGCTGTTTGTTACCCCTCCTGCAATTGCTCCTTCAGAACTTTGCAGGTATTGGTAAAGTTCAATTTGGCGACTGAGACTTTTTTTCCAATCTTCCTGTGATCCCTGTGATTTAGGCTTTAATGCAGCTTCCTGTGATAAAGCGTATGCTGCAACTGGATTTTGATAACCCTGGTGGCAATGAGAGCTTCCAATTCTCCAGCTCCATGCCCCGTTAATATCACCGCCCCAGGAGGCATACCATGATAGCAGGTAATGACAGCTGTCATAGCCTGTTCCTGCTGTTGACTTATCCTGGACTCCAATTGGTCTGAAGTATTTGTCGAAGAATGTATATCTTAAATAATCTCCCATTTTGGCAGCTTTATTGGAATAGTCGACAATTTCTCCATCCACACCCTGTTCTTTTGCCCATATATAGGCCCAGTAAGAAGCTTGAACCTGCCTTGCATCAGCATCAGAAGCAGATGTGTAACGCCATTGCTTGGAAGGCTGACCGAAACTCCCAAAGAGGCCTAAAAATCCGCCTTTTTCACCTGCACCCCATTTAAAGTCCTCCCATGCTGGATGGGGAACTGTTTCCCAAACTGATTCCTCAGCACCGCGCTGATAAGTATTAATGTAAGAGCACCTGCTTGTACCGTCACCATGGTTTCCGTATTTATAAAAATTGTCAACATCAAGCAGCCAATGCATTTGGTATATAGATTTGGAACCATATGCTGAAGCCAAGCTATCTGCTATTGGGTCGGTTCCTGTTGGAGCATTTTCACTGCCCGAAGTAGGATATTCATTGGGAGTATTTGCTTCGGGAGCAAATTGCGCAGGCTTTGCAGGCGGATATTTATCAGTTCCTGGTTGGTCACTTTGTGCATTTGGAATTATGTATTTTTCTGTTTTGTCCCAGGCATCCTTATAATATGACCAGTCCCCGGTAAGTTTAGCGTAAGTGGCACCTAGCCAGGTCATAAAGCTGAATGATTCACTTGTTGTAAGATGGCCATAGTCAGGAGCTTCCACTAATAATGTCTCAATTGAATGATAAGGTACACCTTCTTCACTAAGGTAGCCTTTTGATTGAATGTCATTAAACAATTCCAGAAATCTGTCAGAGTATACTGTTGCATTTGAGGATCTTGAGGATGATGCAGGAATCTTACCATTCGGAGTATTGAGGGTAGCTTTTGTACCTCTATTTTGTGCTATTAATATCGTGCATGCTACAACTAGAGCTACCCCTAAAATAGCGGCTATCTTTTTTCTTTCTTTTAATATTCGATAAATTTTCATAGAATCGTCACCTCCAAACAATAATTCGCCGGAAGGGGTAGTTTTTGTATACATAAATATATATGGAGCGTGCATTTTTTAGTTTAAGGCTGATTTATTGTAAATAGGCCATGGAGCAGCCTATTTATAAAACTGTGATTTTTACAGTTGAACTGAAATTTTTCCACTATTCAATATAAAACACAAAGTATATTATAAAAATGATTATAGCTTATTCTAATCAACAAATTCTGATTTTAAAATCTATAGAGCATAACAATGCTGTAGCCCGATTCAAAAGGAAAATATTAATAGGGAGGTTATACTATGAAAAGAAAATTACCAGCTATAACGGTATCATTAATAGTTACTGTTGTAGCAACATGTACCTTGGGGGGGAATTGCAAAGAAAAAGTGTATGCATCAGAAATAGGAAATGCAGCAGAAGTGGCTTCTTCAAATGTTGAATTCAATCAACTTGAAATGCCAATAATTTCAATCAATACTGTTTCTGGAAGTGAAATCAGTTCTGAAGAAGAATATGTTGGCGCACAAATCAGTATAATTAATGATGAAGGCAATTATGAAATGACTGATATGAATACGTCAATAAAACTTCGCGGCAGCAGTTCCATGTATGCAGAAAAGAAAAGTTACAAAATGAAATTTGAAGAAAAACAGAATTTGCTTAATGTTGGTGGTGGCGCAGGAAAGCCATGGCTTTTGATAGCGAATTATTCTGATCATTCCCTTTTAAGAAATTTTACTGCCTATCATTTTGCTGATAAACTAACCGGTATGTCTTATTCACCAAACTGCCGTTCTGTAGAAGTATATCTTAACGGTGAATATCAAGGTGTTTGTTTACTTTGTGAGGATAATAATGTTAATAAAAATCGCGTAGCGATTGAAGAAGCACAGGATGAAGTCGAAGACAATGGATATTTAGTTGAAATGTCCAGATATGCTGGAGAAAATGTGTTTGCTGTTGATACAGCGAGTTATGTAATACAAAGCAATTTATCTGAAACAGCGTCAATAAAAGAACAGCAGATTACTTACATATCCAAATACATTGAAGAATCCTATAATGCCTTGAAAAATGGTAATAAAGACGATGTAAAAAAACTCATTGATATTGATTCATTAGTTGATATATACATCGGCAATGAAATTGTAAAAAATGTTGATGCCGGCTGGGATAGCTTCTATATGTACAAAGATGTTAATGGAAAACTCTGCTTTGGTCCTATGTGGGACTTTGACCTTTCTATGGGAAATGCAAACTGTGTAAAAGGATTTGACTCATGGGCAGGATTTAACCCATATCATGTTTTAAATGTCAATGCAAATGCAAATCCATGGTTCTGCCATGCACTTTCATATGAATGGTTCCGTGAATTGGTAAAAGAGCGTTGGAATGAACTTCAGAATGATCTTAATGATATACCAAACATAGTTATTAACGAAGCTGAATCAAATTATCAGTCTTATTGCAGAAATTTTGAGAAGTGGGATATATTGGGTAAACAGACGAATATATCACCAGCTGAAATAGTTGCACTTCCAACATATAAAGACCATTATACTTATCTTAGCAATTGGTTATCCAAGCGTATAAACTGGTTAACAGAATACTATAATAGTGAAGATTTTACAAATGGAGTTTTTGTTAAAGAGGATGGCAAAAAACTATCTTCTGATTCTAATTTAGTGGAATTAAGTTCAGTCCTGGCATTTGGATGCTCAGGCTATGAAATGTTACCAAATACAGGAATAGCTGTGTCATTTGAAGAAGGTGGTTCAGCTTGGGCACAGGCTTGTGCTACTGGTTTTATGCTGGAAGAAGGAGCAGAATATGTACTGTCTTTCGATTACAAATGCAGTAATGAACTCACTGTTCCATTAGCTGTTCAAAAAAACTATAAACCTTGGTCACCATATTATTCGGAAGAAATAAATATGACTAATGAATTTCAACATTTCGAAGGTACTTTTAAAGCCACTGAAAATGACTCAAACTGTGCTCTTGCTTTAAGCCTTGGCGGAAGTACCAAGGGTACAGTTGTTACTTTTGATAATATGAGTCTTGTAAAGAAATCTACTTCAACTTTTGTATACGGCGATATAAACGGCAACGGTTCCGTAGATTCTATTGACTTTGGCTTGTTAAGAGAATACATTTTAGGTATGCGCAAAAGCTTCGAATATGAGTATGGAGCAAAAGCAGCAGACGTATACCCAGATGGAAAAATCAATGCTTTAGACTTTGCATATATGAGAAAGCATATCTTAGGAATAATATCTACTTTCCCTGCTGAAGAATAATAGGAATTTTTCAAAAAGGCAGCTCTTTACGAGTTGCCTTTTTTGTATGCAGGCGGTGATATTTGGTTGCAAGACAAAACTCTACATAATATGAAGATTAGCAACATAATATGCAGGATTTCCTAAAAATGTGTAGAATATAATTATATATATAATCATTAGTTGCAAAGTATTGGATTATGTTAATTACAATTTAGGTGTCAAAATGCTTCAAAGCCAGGTGAGAAACACTTGTACAATAGGGGTGAAAGTATGATAGATACCTTTAGCAGAAAAATTACTGATTTGATTAAAGATAGTATTGATGGTATTACTCCTGAAAAAGAAGAGATTATTGATTATGGCTTAAAGATAGCTGTTTACGAAAGTTTGATTTTAATTTTTGAATTTTCTGTTGCCATATTTTTGGGGGTTTTTAAATACTTTTTAGTTGCCTTTACAATATATGGTTTATTAAGAATAGTAGAAGGCGGAGCACATATGAACTCTCGTATAAAGTGCTTCATATCATACTGTATAACTATATTTGGGATCATATTCCTGTCAAAGCATGTACGGATAGGTAGTTTCTACTGCTCCATACCACTATTTATTATAAACTTTTGCATGGCATATATATATGCACCAGGGGATACATTGGAAAAACCTATACTAAGAAAAAAGGATAGGTTTCGTTTAAAAGTCCTTTCTTTGATTTTTATTACCGTATTATTTGTTGCAGCATGTATTATCTGGCATTTTGATGAAGTTTTTTTCAATATCATTATACTGGTATCAATATTTGTAACATTTCTTCTGTCTCCAATAGGCTACAAACTTACAGGATCTAAACGAAGCAGTTGATTTTAGAAGGTTGGGGGAAAACATAGAAAGGAGGTGAGTTGATAGTTATGGGCAAATTTCGTCATAGCATTCTTTCGATTATCGCCGTTTTTGCTACGTACATTGCAATGGTATCAGCAGACAGATGTTTTCCATTTTCGATCTACCAGCCAAAAGTGCCTAAATCCTTAATTAAGTCCGAATAAAACTACGCTAATAAAAAGGCAGGATGATTTGCATCCTGCCTTTCAATAAGAAAGAAATTATCAATATATAATTTCAAGTTTCTGTGAAAATACATTGTATTTTACTTGTGTATGAAGTTTGCAATTCTTTTTATATTTGTCTACTATATTTCGAATTTCCCATAAACCGAATCCGGTATGCTCTTTTTTGGTAGTGTATCCATCTTTGAATATGGTCTCAATATCTATATCTCCCGCACAGGAATTATTTACTTCAATAAACAGGCGGTTTTTATCAGCATTTTCTCGTATAGCCAGCTCAACAAATCTTTTCTCAGTTTCTACAGCTGCTTCAATTGCATTATCGAGCAAGACGCCTAATATTTTACATAAATCATATGTTTTTATATTATTTAGCTTGATTTCGCAAATAACATTAATGGTAAGGTTTACATTTTTTACTTCGGCATAAGATATCTTTGATAATAATAGCCCATATATAGCTGGATTATCTTTTATATAAGAATTTAGAGGAATAAGATTATTTATTTTCCTTGTTTCTGACATCATCTGACTGTAAAACTTCCGAAGTCCATCCATATCATTTACTGAAATATACCCGCCTATTACTTGCAGCATATTATTGTGATCATGTTTAAATCCACGTAAGCTGTTAACCATTTCATTCAGATTCTGAGTATATAGTTCCTGGAACTCCAAATTTTGCTTTAGAAGTTCCATTTTACCTAACCTTATACTATTAAAGGCGTTAGTTATAACAATAATTGCAAGAGAAATTGAATTATATACATATAAAGGTGTTGAACTGAAGCCTATTGAATTATCAATGTAAAAAAGATTTGGAAATAAAAGAAGAACAGACAATATTATATTAATTACAATTGAAAGAGTTCTTTTTTTGTTCAAATCTTTAGGAATTTGTATTTTTATCTTAAAAGACATTATTACCATTACTATAAGAAAAAGAAATATTGCACCAAATATCTGGCCTATAAGCTGTTCTCCCAAAGAACTGAATGTCCAGTTAGAACTCAGTTTAAGAATAGTTAAGGAAGTAAGAGATACGACAGCTTTAAGAAAATAAATCATACACGTAACAGCAATACTTTTTAACATACTGAATCTAAATATAAATATAAGGCTAAGAAGCATCATAATTATATAAATGGCAAAATAAACAGTTGAAGGAGACTGAGCTAAAAAGGTATATGAAATACTGCTGGAAAGTCCCATAATTAAGGCGTATGGAAATACCTTTTTCCAATCAATTTTCAAATTAAAAATTACAAATAAAAAGACTCCGATAATAAGTTCCTGTGTAACACCGGTCAAAGTTAATGATATAAATTTTAGTGCTAACAATATTTTTCCTCCCCTTACTTTTAAAGTTTTGAGTGTACAAAGGAATGGCTGAAATTATAGCCGAAGTTATAGCCGAAGTTATATTGTCAGCATTCCTAAATGATTGTGTTGCCAACAAACATCCATATTTAAACAATCATATGCCATATTTCTACATAATGTGACAAAAAGTATTGTATCATAATTATGAAAATCATGAAAGAATTTTTTGGGAAATTAAAAGTTTGATTTTTACAGAATTATATGGAAGGTTAACTTTCTGTCGGATATGCCTCTATTTAGAAGCATTTACAGATTAGAAAATATATTAATACTACGTTGACAATAAAAGTTCAAATATATATAATTTATATTATATTGAAAATTCGGCTGTGATGAGAAGAGTAAATTGAGGATATCCCAAAAGAGAGAAGGTACCAAGGCTGAGAGTACTTTCTGGGAAAGTCAATCGAAGACCACCTCTGAGCTGAAACGTTGATTACGTTATAATCGCAATGAGTGCAAACTAGGGTGGAACCACGGGAATTGACTCTCGTCCCTTTATCAGGGATGGGAGTTTTTTATTTATTTTTAGGAGGGATTGATCGATATGATTAAAATCACTTTAAAGGACGGAAGCGTAAAGGAATATAATAAAGGAATTACCATCAAGGAAGTTGCTGAAAGTATAAGTGCAGGGCTAGCGAGAGTTGCGCTTGCTGGTGAAGTTGACGGAAAGGTGAAGGATTTGAGCTATGAGCTTAATGAGGATTGTAAGTTAAGCCTCATGACTTTCGATGATGAAGGTGGAAGACATGCATATAGGCATACAACATCTCATATTATGGCGCAGGCTGTCAAGAACCTTTATCCAAATGTTAAACTTGCGATAGGACCGGCGATAGATAACGGTTACTACTATGATTTTGATGTGGAGAAGCCATTTTCTGTTGAAGAACTTGCTCAGATTGAAGAAGAGATGAAGAAAATAGTGAAAGAGGACTTAAAGCTTGAAAGATTTACTCTTCCAAGGGATGAAGCAATAAAATTCATGGAGGAAAAGGGTGAACCCTACAAAGTTGAACTTATCCGTGATCTGCCTGAAGGAGAGATAATATCATTTTATAAGCAGGGAGATTTTGTTGATCTTTGTGCAGGTCCTCACTTGGAATCAACAGGTAAAATAAAGGCATTCAAACTTTTGTCTGTTGCAGGCGCATACTGGAGAGGAAATGAAAAAAATAAAATGCTCCAGAGAATTTATGGTACAGCATTCTCCAAAAAGAGCGATCTGGATGATTATCTGTTCAGGTTGGAAGAAGCAAAAAAGAGGGATCACAGAAAGCTTGGAAAAGAACTTGATTTGTTTGATATATATGAAGAAGGTCCAGGTTTTCCATTCTTTATGCCTAAAGGAATGATGCTCCGCAACCTCCTTGAGAATTACTGGAGAGAAGAACACAAGGCAAGAGGCTATCAGGAGATCAGAACGCCTATAATTTTGAATGAAGACTTGTGGCACCGTTCAGGTCACTGGGATCACTATAAGGAAAACATGTATTTTACAAAGATAGATGAAGGCGATTATGCTATAAAGCCAATGAACTGTCCAGGTGGAATGCTTGTATATAAGAGAAAACTTCACTCGTACAGGGATCTGCCCCAGAGAATGGCAGAGTTAGGTTTGGTTCACAGGCATGAGCTTTCAGGTGCTCTTCACGGATTGATGAGGGTAAGGTGTTTTACTCAGGATGATGCGCATATATTTATGACTCCAGAGCAGATAAAGGATGAGGTGTTGGGTGTTATTAATCTGATAGATGATTTCTACAATGTGTTCGGATTCAAGTATCACGTTGAGCTATCTACAAGGCCGGAGGATTCAATGGGTTCTGACGAACAGTGGGAGATGGCAACAAATGCTCTTAGGGATGCCTTGGATGCAAGAAAAATGAACTATAAGGTAAATGAAGGTGACGGAGCATTCTATGGTCCAAAAATTGACTTCCACCTTGAGGATTCAATAGGCCGTACATGGCAGTGCGGTACAATACAACTTGACTTCCAGATGCCTCAGAGATTTGATCTAAACTATGTAGGTGCAGATGGTGAAAAGCATAGACCTGTCATGATTCATAGGGTTGTATTTGGAAGTATTGAGAGGTTTATAGCAATACTGACAGAGCACTTTGCAGGTGCATTCCCTACATGGCTTTCACCTGTTCAGGTTAAGATACTTCCTTTAATAGATAAGCATCATCAGTTTGCCGGTGAGGTAAAAGCGGCATTAGAGGCAAAAGGTGTAAGGGTTGAAGTGGATTTGAGAAATGAGAAGATTGGCTATAAAATCAGGGAAGCTCAGCTTGAAAAGACACCATATATGCTGGTAATCGGTGACAAGGAACTTGAAAACGGAGCAGTTGCAGTAAGATCTAGAAAAGATGGTGATCTAGGTTCAATGGCTTTAAATGATTTTGTTAACAAGATTGTAGAAGAAGTAGAGTCTAAAGCTAAATAAGGATGGTATTAAACTATAGAAGAAGGTGAATTAGTTTTTGCCTTCTTTTTATTTTTGTTGTTTTTAAAGTAATATCCTAAAATCTAAGGGGTTAAATGTCCATGAGGTTTTTCTAGTTTTTAACTTTATATTGCCTCTGTTTTTTATAAAAAATCTATGATAAAATTCTAGATAAGTTTTGCAAATCGAAAAAAAAGAAGTGGGGTAGAGATTAGTGATCGTAATTAAGCCATATTTTGTTATTGAATCTGATATTAATGGTGATGAAATTTTAAAGCATATTGAAAAGGCGGGAAGGGTATGCTATAAAAGTGAAGATAAAGCTACAGAAGTATCTGCTGCTGATTTTGTAAGAAAGATTATCAAAAATGGGCATGAGGCTGTTATTGAACACTATTCCATTACAGTGAAAGTAATATGTGACAGGGGAGTTACACATGAGATTGTGAGACATAGAATTGCTTCATATTCACAGGAAAGTACAAGATATTGTAATTACAGCAAGGATAAGTTCTCAAATCAAATTACATATATTGAGCCATGTTTCTGGGATACGGCAACTGAAGAAGGAAAGAAGAAGTATGAAATATGGAAAAGTGTAATGGAATATACTGAGCAAAAGTATATGGAATTGCTTGAAGCAGGTGCAACACCTCAGGAAGCAAGAAGTATTCTTCCGAATTCACTTAAGACAGAACTGGTTATGACTATGAATCTTAGAGAATGGAGACATTTTTTCAAATTGAGGGTAGCTACGGCAGCGCATCCTCAAATGAGAGAAATAGCCATCCCTTTGTTAAATAAGTTTAAGGAGTTAATACCGGTTATATTTGACGATTTGAGCTGTTAAGAGATAAGTGTATAATATTAAAATAATTAAAATTATTTCGTAAAAAATAATTGACATGAAATGAATTATCTGATAATATGTAACGGTGTAATAAAGAAGAAGTCATCCACTTCTCACCTTACAGATTGGTTCTGATAGGGTTAATAGTTTGAAGTTAAGTTTATTAACTTTGCTTATTAAGAGATAAGTGGATCGGTTCTTTGATCCACTTTTTTGCGTTTGTTAACACAAGACTGTAAAATCTGCCCGGAGGTGTTTTTTATTAACAAAAACGAATTGATGATTAATGAGCAAATAAGAGATAAAGAAGTTAGATTAATTGATGCTGATGGTACTATGCTTGGAATTGTGAGTTCAAAAGATGCTCAGGTGCTTGCAAATTCAAAGTCTTTGGATTTAGTAAAAATAGCTCCTCAGGCAGCGCCGCCAGTATGTAGGATAATGGACTATGGTAAGTATATATTTGAACTAAACAAAAAGGAAAAAGAGGCAAGAAAGAACCAAAAGGTAGTTAGTATAAAGGAAGTAAGACTATCTGCTTCTATTGAAGAACATGACTTTGAGTTTAAGGTGAAAAATGCTGTTAAGTTTTTGAAAGATGGCGACAAGGTAAAAGTCAGCGTGAAGTTCAGGGGTAGAGAGATGAACTATACAGCTTTAGGCGAACAGGTACTTCAAAAATTTGCAGAATCTGTACAAGAAGTTGGAACAGTGGAAAAGAAACCTAAGCTTGAAGGTAGAAATATGTTAATGATACTTAATCCAAAGCAGTAATAGTGAATAAATAAGGAGGGAACATACAATGCCTAAGATTAAAACTCATAGTGCATCAAAAAAGAGATTTAGTTTAACCGGTACAGGTAAAGTAAAAAGAGCAAAAGCTTTTAAGAGGCATATTTTGACAAAGAAAACTACTAAAAGAACAAGAAACTTGAGGAAATCAACAATAGTGTCAGATGTGAATGCAGCTACAGTTAAAATGTTGATTCCATACAAGTAAGAAGGAGGGTAAGGTTTATGTCAAGAGTAAAAGGTGCAATGAGAACCCGTGCAAGACACAAGAAGATCTTAAAGCTTGCTAAAGGTTATTTTGGAATGAAGAGTAAGAACTACAGACTTGCAAACCAGGCCGTTATGAAGTCATTGGTTTATGCATATAGAGACAGGAAAGCTAAGAAAAGAAGTTTCAGACAATTGTGGATAGCTAGAATAAATGCTGCTGCAAGAATAAATGGACTTTCTTACAGTAAGTTTATGAGTGGGCTCAAAAAGTCCGGAATTACATTGAATAGAAAAATGTTAGCTGAGATGGCAGTTAATGATGCAAGTTCATTTGCTCAACTTGCAGAAAAGGTTAAATCAGTAAAATAAGTTTAAATATAAAAAGGGGGCCTTAAGGGTCCCTTTTTAGTTGAACCATTTTTTTAATGCCTAAGAAAGTGAATTACTTTCTGGCATCAAAAAAGTTTACCTAAAGGCTGTTTTCTGCAGAGAAATACCCTAGCTATAAATCGGCGAAGCCGACTTTTTTATATACTGACCTGAGGTGATAAGATGAATTTTATCAGTAGTAGCCAAAATCCTGTCATTAAGGAGATAAAAGCTTTAAAGGAAAAGAAGTATAGAGACCAGACAGGTTTATTTTTTATTGAAGGTATACGATTTGTTGAAGAAGCATTAAAGGAAAAGATAGAAATATCAAAAATTCTTGTATCCGACAAGCTGGCAGATGTGCATGGAGGAAAAGAAATATTGGAGCAATTGGAGAATTCTAATTGCTGTAATGTTTACACGCTTACAAATAAACTATATATGGAAGTTACTGACACGGAGAATCCTCAGGGGATACTTGCGATTTTGAACAAAAAGTCAATTAGCCTTGAATCGGTATATGATAATAAAAACTTCTTTTTAGTTTTAGATTCTTTACAGGATCCCGGGAATATGGGAACAATAATAAGAACAGCCGATGCAGCAGGGGTTACTGGTGTAATAGTATCTAAAGGCTGTGTGGATGTATACAATCCAAAGGTATTGAGGTCAACCATGGGATCATTGTTTCATATACCGATTTGTTACAGTGAAAATATATTGCAGACCCTTGAGGAAATGAAGAATAAAGGAATAAGGCTTTGTGCGGCACATCTTAGCGGCAGCAAAAATTATTTTGAGTTGGATTATAAAGACAATATTGCTATAATTGTCGGAAACGAGGCTAATGGGATAAGCGATAGTGTTGCAGGTATTTCAAATGAGTTGGTAAGGATACCTATGGCAGGGAAAAGTGAATCGCTGAATGCTTCGGTAGCGGCAGGTCTTTTGATGTACGAGGTATTGAGGCTTAGAATGAAAGGATAAGAGTGCAGAAAAAGTACACTTATTTTTAAGGAAAAATACAGATTTAAAAAATATTCCTGAAAGTTGAGACAGTACGTCTATTTAGGATTTGCAAATATTTGAATGTATATCTTGAGTAGGATTAATAAATTCCTTATTGAGCTCGATGTGTTATAAAAATGGATAAATATAGCATCACAAGGAAATCTTCGGTTAAGAAGGTTTTCTTTTTTTTATATAAATGTTTGAATATTTCTATTTCGCATATAATAAAATTACTGCTAAAAAAAGTATGAATTTTTTTGGTGACAATACTTTTTGTACTAAAAGTACTGGTGCTTCGTATAAGAATTTACAAGTTGCACATTATTAAATTATCGAACAGGAGTTGGTAAGCTGCAATGCAAGATTACATAAATCTATATTTGATTGCTGTTCTGATTTTATTAGTTTTTACCTTTTGGCTAATTTTTTCAAAATCTAAAGATGAAAAGATTAAAATACGTGATGCTTCACTTACAAGTGATGAACTTGAGGCACATGCAAGAGAAATGGCATATGATCATGCTGTTTCAAAGAAACTTAATCTGTTTAATTGGCCTGTACCAAGAATGAATGAAAATTATAGATATATTTTATCTGTTTATAAAGCTTTAAATGAAGATATGCAAAAGGGGATTGGAACAACACCTGCAGCAGAGTGGCTTCTTGATAATTTTTATATTATTGAGGAGCAGGTAAAGGGTGTAAGGAAGGATCTGACAAAGGAATATTATTCACGGCTGCCTATGCTGAGATCGGGGCAATTAAAAGGTTATGCAAGAATATATACTGTTGCCCTCGAACTTGTATCACATACGGATGGAAGGATTGACGAAAAAGTACTTCTGAACTATATAAATGCATATCAATCCCACAATGTCCTTGCAAATAGGGAATTGTGGGCACTTGCTATAATGATTAAGCTTGCATTGATTGAGAATATAAGATATATATGTCAAACAATAGAAGAATCTCAGAATCAAAGGCGTAAGGTTGAAGAGATTCTCTCTGCAGCAAAATGTGAAGAGGGCATAGATATTAAGAAGCTTATTCAAAACATTGAGGTTGAACTTAAGGGACAGTATCAGGTCAACTCAGCTTTTATTGAGCATTTGGCTTATAAGCTCAGGAAGATGGGAAGAGCATATTCACACGTTTTACGTCATATTGATGATATTCTTGATATAAACGGAACAAATGTGGATTCTATTACTCATAAGGAGCATAGTGAGCAGACAGTAAGGAAGGGATCAATAGGAAACTGTATAATTAGCTTGAAATTTATTTCTTCCAGTAATTGGGTGGACATTTTTGAGGCATTGAGCAAGGTAGAGGATGTTCTTAGGTCTGATCCAAATGGGACATACAATCTAATGGACCTCTCATCAAAGAACTACTATAGAAAGAGAATAGAAGAGTTAGCTCTTGATTTTGATGTTTCAGAAAAACATGTTGCAAACAAGGTTGTTGATCTGGCAACAAGGGTGTTGGAAAGTATTGAAGATAAAAACAATGTAAAATGTAAGAGGGGTTGTCATGTAGGCTACTACATTATTGGAGAGGGATTAAAGGAACTTGAGAAGGAAATTGGCAGTAAAAAAACTTTTGCTAAAAGAATGGCAGGATTAATAAAAAGAAGTCCATTGACTCTATACATTGGATCAGTAAGTATATTGACTATTTTAATAAGTGCGCTGTTTTCCAGCTATATATTTAATGGAGTTCCTAAGTTCAAAGGTGTTCTTGCTGCAATCGGTGTTCTGGCTGTATTGGTACCTGCAACTGAAGTTTCAATAAATTTTATTAACTGGATATTAAACCATGTATTCAAACCTTCGTTTTTTCCAAGGATTGAACTCAAGGACAGTATACCTAATGAGTATAGTACTATGGTAGTTATTCCTGCATTACTCCCGGACGAGAAGAGAGCAGTAGAACTGATTAATAATCTTGAGGTATATTATTTGTCAAACCGGGAAAATAACCTGTATTTTGCGCTTGCAGGGGACTATAAGGATTCTGCCAAAAAGGATATGGAGAATGACGGGAAGATAATTAGTGCAGCTTTAGATAGGATAAAGGAACTAAACAAGAAGTATTGCAAGGATAGTAATGATATATTTTACTTCTTTCATAGACATAGGCAGTATAATGACAGGCAAAAAAAATGGATGGGATGGGAGAGAAAAAGAGGTGCTCTTGTTGAGTTTAACGATATGCTTTTAGGTTCAAAGAAGACAAGCTATAGCGTAACTTCAACCAATATCTCATTGATCCCTAAGGTAAAATACGTTATTACCCTGGATGCAGACACTATTTTACCTTTAGGTACAGCTAAAAAATTAGTAGGAACTATGGTGCATCCATTAAATTTGCCTGAAATAGATGAAGAAAAAGGGATAGTAATCAGTGGCTATGGACTTATGCAGCCGAGAATAGGTTTTGATATTGAAAGTGTTAATAAATCTCTCTTTTCCAGAATTTTTGCAGGTGAGGAGGGACGGGACCCTTATGCCAGTGCTGTGTCTGATGTTTACCAGGACTTGTTTGGTGAGGGAATCTTTACAGGTAAAGGTATTTATGATATTGACGTATTTCAAAAATTGTTGGCTAATGCAATACCTGAAAACACAGTACTTAGCCATGACCTGCTTGAGGGGTCATACATAAGGGCTGGATTGGTAACCGATTTAGAGCTTATCGACGGATACCCGTCAAAATATAATTCCTACGCTATGAGACTTCATCGGTGGGTAAGAGGTGATTGGCAGCTTTTGCCATGGCTTAGGAATAATATTAGAAATAGGTCAGGTAAACTTGTAAAAAATCCATTATCTATGGTATCTAGATGGAAGATAATTGATAACCTCAGAAGAAGCTTGATTGCGCCTTCTCTTATATTGCTTGTTGCCCTCGGCTTTAGTATATTTCCGGGAAATACAGACTTATGGATTGGAATTTTGCTGTTTATTAACTATTTCCCGTTCATTTTGTCGGGTATAGACTATCTGGTATATAAACCGCTTAGAGTTATACTTTCCAGAAGATATACACCGGTTATTTGCGGGTTGAAAGCGGCCTTTTTGCAGATAACATTGCAGTTTTTATTTTTGCCGTATCAGGCGTATCTTATGGTGAATGCAATAACAATTACTCTAGCTAGAGTGCTTATTACCAAAAGGAATATGCTAGAGTGGGTAACTGCCTTAGATGCTGAAAAAACCTTAAAGAACTCACTGAAAAGTTATGTAATAAAGATGAGAACAGGTGTAATTGAAGCTATTGTATTGTTGGGAATTGCATTATTGTTTAAGCAGCAGTCAGTTATTCCAGCTTTCATAATTTCTGTTGCATGGCTTTTGTCCCCGTTTGTTGCTTACAAGGTAAGCCGTGAAGAGATAAAAACAGTTTATCCAATAAGCAATGAAGATTTGCTCGAACTTAGAGCAGTTGCCAGAAAGACATGGAGGTACTATGAAGAGTTTGTAAACAATAAGAATAATTATCTTGCACCGGATAACTACCAGGAAGACCCGCCAAATGGTATTGCATACAGAACATCTCCAACAAATATTGGGCTTGGAATGCTGGCTGCCTTATGTGCAAGGGACTTTGGTTATATTGGTACCGATGAGATGTATAAGATTGTTAAGAGAACAGTGAGTACCATTGAGAAAATGGACAAGTGGAATGGTCATCTATACAACTGGTATGATACACGTACGCTTAATACATTGAGACCAAGGTACATCTCCACTGTTGACAGCGGAAACTTTGTATGCTACCTCATTACTCTAAAAGAGGGGCTTATAGAGTATTTAAACAGACCTCTTATCGAAAAGGTACTTGTTAATGGAATAAAGGATACAGTCAATCTTAGCGGCAAGGAAACAGATGGAGTGTTCCTGGAAACAGATGAGCTTGACGACTTTGCTAAAAGCTTTGATGAAACAGGAAGATTTGACTTGGCCTTGTGGAGCAAAGCTTTAGACAGAATTGTACAGAACCAGAGAGATAAGGCTAGAAAGATTAATGCCTGGAGCCGTAAAGTTGATTATATGGTGTCAAACTTTAAGGAGGAGTTAAGAAATTACTATTCCTGGAGCTATTTGCTGTTTGAAGTTC
Organism: Acetivibrio cellulolyticus CD2; assembly: GCF_000179595.2. NCBI lineage: Bacteria > Bacillati > Bacillota > Clostridia > Acetivibrionales > Acetivibrionaceae > Acetivibrio > Acetivibrio cellulolyticus. Next base: position 501,057 of record NZ_JH556657.1, read on the forward strand.
CTGAAGAATTAAAAAATGGATCCCATAAGAATGAAATTGAAAAACCGATAAAAGCTATATTTGACCTGCTGAAGGTTAATGTTGCTCTGGTAAAATTGCCGGAGCACTACAGGGTGATAAATATCGAGATAGATAAACTTAACAAGAACATTGCAAAAAATAAGGAGAGTAGTTTTGTAAATATAAAAAATTGGCTGGACAGATTAAAGCATGAATTGGAAAAGTCGGCTCAAAATGTGGAACAGATTATTTCTAATTATCGATATTTAATTGACAGGATTGATAAAATATCCTGCGAAACAGAGTTTATTCATTTATATGACAATAAGAAGCAGCTTTTTTCAATAGGTTACAATATCGAAGAAAACAGTCTCACCAATTCATACTATGATTTGCTTGCATCCGAAGCTAGACAGACGAGTTATATCGCTATTGCAAGAGGCGAAGTAGACGCACAGCATTGGTTCAAATTAGGGAGGACTCTTACCCGCATAGACCGCTATAAAGGTATGATTTCATGGAGTGGAACAATGTTTGAATATCTGATGCCTTTGCTTATAATGAAAAGTGTAAAAAACACTTTATTGGATGAGACCTATTCGTTTGTTTTAAGGAGTCAGAAAAAATATGCAAAGCAGAGAAATGTTCCGTGGGGAACATCCGAGTCGGGATTTTATTCTTTTGATATAAAGCTTGATTATCAGTATAAGGCATTTGGAGTTCCGTGGCTTGGACTAAAAAGAGGATTGGCAGAAGATATGGTGGTAGCACCGTACTCTACTATGCTTGCTTTGCCGGTTGACCCGCATGATTCCGTCAGAAATCTAAAGAAATTGGCGGCAGAGGGAGCAAATGGACCCTATGGATACTATGAAGCGATTGATTATACACCTGAAAGGCTGCCAATCGGCTCTAAATACGGTATTGTAAAGAGTTATATGGCTCACCATCAGGGAATGAGCATACTGGCTCTAAATAACTATTTAAATGGAAATATAATGCAGAGGCGTTTCCATAATGACCCCGTAGTCGATGCAGCTAAACTGCTTCTTCAGGAAAAGGTACCGACGAATATTCTCTTTACAAAGGAGAATAAGGAGAGAATACTGCCATTTACTGATGTAACCTTTGATGTAGAAGATTCCTACAGAGAATACGATATGCCGGACTATGTTTTACCTAAGGCCCATATTTTATCAAATGGAAGCTACTCTGTAATGCTTACCGATAGGGGAACTGGATACAGCAGGAGTAATTTGTTTGATGTTACAAGGTGGAGAGAAGATATTACCCTTGATAATTACGGAGTATTTTTTTATGTAAGGAATACCAACACTAATGAAGTCTGGTCTTCTGCCTATGCTCCTGTAAGCAAGCGACCTGATAAGTATAAGGTGACATTTACTTCAGGGATGGCAAAATACCATAGAAAGGACGGAGACATTGACACAGTTACCGAAGTAGTTGTTAGTTCCGGTGACAATGCAGAAATAAGGCGAGTAACTTTTGTAAACCATGGAAGTGAAGCTTGTGTGCTGGAGGTCAGCAGTTATTTTGAACTTGTTTTGACACAGCATGGAGCGGATGTTGCTCATCCTGCATTCAGTAATCTTTTTATAAGAACGCAGTTTATTCCAGAATTAAACTGTCTTATAGCCAGCAGAAGACCGAGGTCAGAAAATGATAAAACAATGTGGGCAGTAAATGTACTGACTTTGGAAGGAGAGGCTTTAGGAGGGATACAATATGAAACAGACAGGTTCAAGTTTATTGGAAGAGGTCGGGATGTATCAGATCCTCAGGCCCTAGAACCAAGTAAACCTCTTTCAAACTCGGTTGGTGCTGTTTTAGACCCTATAATGGGGATACGCTATATGATAAGAATAGATCCGGGAAAGACTGCAAAACTAAATTTCATAGTTGCTTTAGCTGAAAGTCGTGAAGCAGTATTGGAAATAGCATCCAAATACTCAAATCATGACATAATCCCAGAGGAATTTAATCTTGCAGCAACAAGAAGCCGTGTGGAAGCCAGGTATTTGAATCTTAAGACTTCAGAGATTGAGTTTTATCAGGAATTGATTTCTCATATTTTGTTTATAAGTCCTGCGCAAAGGCTCAGGCAGGAGTGCATTATCAATAATACCAAAGGCCAGCCAGCATTGTGGCCGTATGGTATATCCGGAGATATACCAATAGTTTTGGTGAAATTGGAAAAGACCGATGAAATTGATATAATTTACGAAATATTAAAGGCTCATGAATACTGGAAATATAAAAACCTGAAAGTAGACCTGGTAATACTTAATGAGGAGGAAAACAGCTATACAAATCCGCTGAATGGTCTTATAGCAGATATCCTCTCTGCAAGCCATGCCCATGATATGATAAATAAACCTGGGGGAGTATTTGTCTTAAGAGAGAGTAATCTTCCTAAGGAAGATGTTAATCTGATTTGTGCGGCAGCAAGGATAGTACTCAGCGGTAATGCCGGGGATTTGAAGGAGCAGCTAAACGTTAAGTTAGACAATAAATTGCCTGAATTAAAGGTATATAAGGAAGTGCCTAAAGAATATGATCACAAGTCAGGTGAGGAGGTGGACCTGCAATTTTATAATGGTATTGGAGGTTTTAATAAAGATGGAAAGGAATATGAGATTTTTTTGAAAAATGGTGCTAGTACTCCTTTACCATGGTCAAACGTAATATCTAATCCCAAATTTGGATTTCTGGTTACAGAGTCAGGTTCAGGATATACATGGCATGAAAACAGCAGGGAGAACAAGCTGACTCCATGGTCAAACGATCCTGTATCTGATACACCGGGTGAGATAATCTATCTTTCTGACGATGCGACCGGAGAAATATGGAACATTACTCCGCTTCCTATACGTGAAAACGGCACGTATACAGTTATACATGGATTTGGATATAGTATATTCAGGCATTCGGCGCATGGATTCGAGCAGGAATTAACTCAGTTTGTACCTGTAAATGAAAATATAAAGCTTAGTCTGGTAAAATTAAAAAATGTATCTGATTCTTCGAGAGTAATCAGTTTATACTATTATATCAGACCGGTACTTGGTGTGAATGATCAAGTGACAGCTTCACATATAAGTACCCAAAAGCATGAATCCGGCGCAATACTTATAAGAAACACATATAATGAGGAGTTTTATGGAAGAGTGGCTTTTGTTGATACTTCTGCAAAGGAAAGAACTTTTACCTGTGACAGGAAGGAATTTTTCGGAGGAAGTACTCTCTCAGATCCACCCGGAATAAGGAGGGCTAAACTAACTGAAACAGCAGGGGCTGGGTTTGACCCCTGTACAGTTATATGCTCTGTTCTTAGTTTTAAGCCTGGGGAGGAAAAAGAGATTGTTTTTACGTTAGGTGAAGAAAAGAGTATTAAGACTGCGGAAGCATTGATTTTTAAATATAGAAAAAAAGATGAGGTAAAAAAGGCTCTTAAAGAAGTGGAGAAGTTTTGGAAGGAAAAGCTGGAAAGTCTCCAGTTTTCTACTCCAGATAGAGCCATGGATTATATGCTCAACGGATGGCTGTTATATCAAGCCCTATCATGTAGAATGTGGACCAGGACAGGATTTTATCAATCCGGTGGAGCATATGGATTCAGAGATCAATTGCAGGATTGTCTTTCAATTGCTCATATAATGCCGGAAATTACCAGGGAGCAGATCCTTCTGCATTCAAAGCACCAGTTCGTTGAAGGTGATGTGCAGCACTGGTGGCACGAAGAAAAGTACAAAGGCACAAGGACAAGATTTTCAGATGACCTCTTATGGATGCCGTATGTTGCTGCTGAGTATATAAGAATTACCGGTGATACAGATATACTAAAGGTAGAGACGCCATTTCTGGAAGATGAGCCGCTGAAGGATTTTGAAGATGAGAGCTACAGGGTTCCTAGAATTTCGAACCAGATATCATCAATATATGACCACTGCATAAGAGCTATTGAAAGGTCTTTAAAATTCGGGGACCACGGCATTCCGTTAATTGGCTCGGGAGACTGGAATGATGGTATGAATACGGTTGGAAACAAGGGCAGGGGAGAAAGTGTATGGTTGGGATGGTTTTTGTACTCAATACTTATGAAATTTGCACCTATATGCAGGGATATGGGAGAAGAAGACCGTGCCGAGAGGTATATATCAATTGCAAAAGATATCGCTAGATCTATTGAAGAGAATGCATGGGATGGCAACTGGTATAGAAGAGCATACTTTGACAATGGACATCCACTTGGTTCCATTCAAAATAGTGAATGTCAGATTGATTCTCTTGCACAATCATGGGCAGTTATATCGGGTGCAGGCGACAGGGATAGAATAAACACAGCAATGAATGCTCTGGAAAATTACCTTATCAAGAGGGATGAAGGACTTATAAAATTGCTTACTCCACCCTTTGACGAAGGTGATTTGGAACCGGGGTATATAAAAAGTTATGTTCCTGGAGTACGTGAAAATGGAGGTCAGTATACCCATGCAGCCTCCTGGGTTGTTATGGCAGTTGCTCTTTTGGGAGATGGGGATAAAGCTTCAGAATTATTTGGACTGCTAAATCCTATAAATCATGCAAAAACCTACATGGAATACTCCAAATACAAGGTAGAACCATATGTGTTGGCCGCTGATGTCTACTCGGTAGAACCTCATACCGGCAGAGGCGGTTGGACCTGGTATACCGGAGCTGCTGGCTGGATGTACAGGGTAGGCATGGAATACATTCTGGGATTTAAAAAGAACGGAGATGGTCTGTCAATTGACCCATGCATTCCAAAAGGGTGGACCGGATTTGATATTAAATACAAGTATAAGGACACTTTCTACCGTATTGCAGTAAAAAACCCTGATGGGGTAAACAAAGGCATCAGAAAGATTATTGTAGATGAAAAGGAACTTAATAGAAGCATCATTGAGCTTATTGATGATAAAAAGGAGCATAGTGTGGAAGTGATTATGGGAAGGGAGTAATAGGCGAAAGTATAGTGTTAGGTACTTTCTTGTGGACATCATGAATAAATTTAATTATAATGAAAATGGTATTTTCTATAATATTATCAGTCAAGGGGGTTAATATGAAATATTTAGAGAAAGCATTTAATTTTTTTGGTAAGTATTATTTATTAGCGATACCGCTATTTATTGCAATTGTTATACCATCTATTATAGGCGTTGCTTTAGGTTTGCCGCAGAAAACGAAGGAGTTAAGCGATTTAATAACACAAAACCCTGCAATGTTCCAGAGTAATCCTTGGGAATATATGGGGGTGTCCCAATCGTTGTTTCCTATATATGGCATTATGAGTGTTGCATCCTTTATTCTAATGATAATTGCTTACCCATCAACTTATGGTATGGTAAGCAAAGCATTGTCCACTGGCAATGCAGATTTGGGTGACTTTTTACCGGAATTGAAAAAAAACATCGGAAAGTATATCCTATATGGATTAAGCTTACTGGCGATATATTTTGGTATAGGGATTGCTGCAACGATATTATTCGTAATTCTTGGAGTTGTTACAGTAGCATCAAGAGTTATTGGAATTCTTTTAATAGTTTTGTTTGTTTTAGCATTTATTGCATTTCTTTTAGCTTTTGCATTTTTAACTGCTTTGTGGTTCGCATCTATGGTTGATGATGGACTAGGTGTTGTTGATGGTTTTAAAAAGTCATTTTCAGTGGCGAAATCATATTTTTGGTCTATAGTAGGAATATCGTTATTGGTTTGGATAGGAAGTGCATTTGGAGGCGGTATTTTATCAGGAATTTTTTCTTTCATTCCGGTTATCTCATATACTTTTTCATCAGGTGTGTCAGCTTTGGCTCAATTTATACTTATAGTGTTTTATTTTGAAGTTTACAGAGACAAGACAGGTAAGAATGATTATATGGTTGAAAACCAAAACCCTATTTCTGAAACTCCAGGTGATTACCTCTAATTTATTTATATAAAAATCACGGTGGTATCTACCACTATGATTTCAGGACACTTGCTTCAAAAAATTCTTCGAAATTGTGAATCGGCTAATCACTATTGGTTAGCCGATTTTCTATACTCAGCAATTAACAGGTCAACCATTCTTCCGTAACTTTTTACTCCATCCTCTTGCCTGTTTGCTTTAAGATAAGTATCATTTACTGATGAGGAGAAATCCTGTACAGGTGTTTCATATTTTCGCCAGTATTGATTTATTGCATTAAGGTCTCTTATTATTCCTTCTGAGTAGTTGCTTCTGAGTTCAGAATAGCTAGTGGCATCATTTTCATAGAGGGCATTGGAGGTGTAGATTAAAGCATATAACATTCCTGAATATTGAAAATCCTTATCGGGATGATATCTACAGGCAATATAAGATATGTAATTTGCTTCGTCTTCTCTTGAAAAGCCTCTCTGATGTGCCATTTCATGGCAAGCTGTAAAAGGGAATGGAGCGTCAAGTATAGATGTATTTACATTTGCTTCTCCGGTAAAGGGCGAATATATGCCTTCTATGCCTAGATAGGACATAACTTCAGATAAAAGAACGCCTTTAGGTCTGGCATAAATTCCTTTAAACTCAGGATACGCTTTAGCAGCGTTTTCATACCCCTTATATGCGCGTTTTAATGCGTCTTGTTTACCTGCTGGAAGTGTCATTACACCATTCTCATCTTCGCTTACGTATTTTCTGAGCTCATTAGCCTGGGTTGCTAGTCTTTTACATACACTTGCAAGTTCCTCAACTGATGCCGGTTGAATGTCCAGTCCTGCTATTTGAGAAAAAGGGACCCTTTGGTAGTTTAATCCCCATATGACAACGAAGGAAAAATATAATATACTGATAAAGGCCACAATATTGATAAGCGAATCAAGAAAAAGCTGTTTTGCTTGGCGGGGTGTTTTGAAAAGTTTGATTATTAGATGAATAAATTTTGATATTACTAGTACAATTAAGCCAATTAGAAGTATTTCAGCCAGGGAAAAGGGAAAAAGTCCTGAAATAAGGTTCAGTGGAGCGGCAATAATTCTGTAAATTCCTGAGGAATATACTCTTTCAACCAATGCTAAAGATAATGTTGAAAGGTAAACCAGTATAATGCCTAATGGTATAAGAAGTACGAAACACAATTTTTTAAAGCTCTTTTTTAGTCCCATTATACACCATCCTTACTCAATTTGAATTTTACTTATCTTGTGTTCTATGCCAAATGCCTCTTAGAGTGTCATGAGTGAGACCTTCTTCGAGTTCCTGTAGAAAAGTATCCCGGGATACACTTACTGCACCAAGGGATTCAAGGTGTTTAGTATAGACCTGACAGTCAATAAAGTGAAATCCCAGTTGACTAAGTTCTCTTGTAAGGGTTATAAGTGCTGTTTTAGAAGCGTTATCCATGGTTGAAAACATGGACTCACCAAAAAAGCACTTTCCAAGTGAAACTCCATAGAGTCCTCCAACAAGTTCATCACCAAACCATGCTTCAATGGAATGAGCAAATCCAAGCTGATGCAAATCACAGTAACTTTCTATCATATCTTCAGTTATCCACGTATTACCACTTCTAAGTTTGCCGCACATGGTTATTACATTGCGAAAACATGTGTCAAAGGTGACTTTGTATATAGTTTTCCTAAGCACCTTTTCCATTGATTTTGATACCTTTAGATTTTTTGGATATAGAATAAACCTTGGATTGGGTGACCACCATAGTATCGGCTGATCTTCCTCATACCATGGGAAAATTCCATTCTCATAAGCAAGAAGAAGACGCTCAATCGAGAGGTCTCCTCCTACAGCTAGCAACCCATCCTTATTTGATAGTGAGGGATGGGGAAATATCAAATCTTTACTAAGTCCATATACTGGCATCAGTTTTTCACCTTGTTCTTTCTGCTGATTTTTACTTCATCATTGACGATATCAATAACAGCTGTTCCACCCGATGAAAGATTTCCAAACAGTACCTCATCAACAAAATAGGTCTTAATTCTTTCCTGAACAATCCGCAGGATTTCACGGGCTCCATAGTTAGATGACAGACCTTTTTGCGCAAGCCATTTATAAAATTTGCCCGTCACTGTGAGTTTGATGTTTTTAGTTTTAAGTTTTTCTTCAAAAATCTTCATTGCTTTTTTAGCAATAAGCATTGCCATATCCTCGTTTATATGGTTGAATACTGCAATTTCGTCAAGTCTGTTTCTAAATTCAGGAGAGAATATTCTTTCAACTTCTTTAAGGATTGCACTTCTTTCAACACTTCGGCTGTCAAAGCCTATCATTGCCTTGCCAACTTCCCTTGCACCAGCATTGGAAGTCATTATTAATATTACATTCCTGAAATCAGCTTTCTTCCCGTTGTTATCCGTTAGGGTAGCATAGTCCATGATCTGAAGCAGGATATTATATATATCGGGATGGGCTTTTTCAATTTCATCAAGCAACAGAATGCAATAAGGTGTTTTCCTTATAGCATCTGTAAGAAGCCCGCCTTCTTCATATCCCACATATCCGGGGGGAGCTCCAATAAGTCTTGCAACGGTATGTTTTTCCTGATACTCGCTCATATCAAATCTGATAAGAGGAATTCCAAGTATTGAAGATAGTTGCTTACATAATTCGGTTTTTCCTACACCTGTTGGTCCCACAAAAAAGAGGGATGCTACAGGTTTTTCAGGTTCGTTAAATCCTGCTCTGGATCTTTTTATGGCACCTGTAACTGTGTCTATTGCTTTGTCCTGCCCAAATATCTCTTTCTTAAGCTTCTTATCAAGATTCTTAAGCTGCGAAATTTCGTTGCTTGAAACTGATTTTTGAGGTATTTTTGCTATAGAGGAAACTGTAAGTTCAATGTCTTTCTCTGTAATTGTAATGACTTTTTTATCATTTTCACAGTGAAGCCTCACATATGCTCCTGTTTCATCAATAACGTCTATAGCCTTGTCAGGCAGATGCCTGTCCTGAATATACTTAGCCGACAGTTCTGCTGCAAGTCTTAAGGATTCGTCAGTATATTTAACCTTGTGATAATCTTCATACTTGTCTTTAAGGCCTATGAGTATTTTATAGGTATCTTCAACATCAGGCTCAGGAACATCTATTTTTTGGAATCTTCTTGACAGTGCCCTGTCTTTTTCAAAGTATTTTTTGTATTCTTCATAGGTGGTTGAACCTATAAAACGCAAAGATCCCTGTGTCAGAAAAGGCTTAATTATGTTTGAAGCGTCCATTGCACCATCCGATACAGATCCAGCTCCTACAATGGTATGAATTTCATCTATATATACAATAGCTTTTTCCTGACTTTGTATCTCATTTAGCACCTTCTTCATACGTTCCTCAAAGTCCCCGCGATACTTTGTTCCCGCTAACATGCTGCCCATATCCAGATAGTAGATCTTGCTGTCCTTTAAGGATTTTGGTACCTTGTTTTCTACAATAAGCCTGGCAAGTCCTTCAGTGATAGCTGTTTTGCCGACTCCGGGGTCGCCAACATGAATAGGATTGTTTTTTAGTCTTCTTGATAGTACCTGTATTGTACGTTCGAGGATATCTTCTCTTCCGATAAGGGGATCTATCTTGCCTTTTTTAGCCTTTTCAACAAGATCTATTGTAAAGTTACTCAAGAATTCACTTTGTTCGGAGCTTGATTCCACTTCTTCATCATCGGTATATATGGAAGACTCCATACTATCTAGGAATGATTCATTTGTCTTAGGAACTAGAGAAACTCCATGTGAGATATATTTGAGGACATCTATTCTCTTTACACCATTTTTTTGAAGTATATAGCTTGCAAAGGACTCTTTCTCACTAAAAAGAGCAACTATAATGTCACCAAGCCTAATTATATCCTTACCTGAGGACATACAGTGATAAGCTGTTGATTGCATAATGCTGTTTACGCCTACAGATTCTATTGGATCAGTACCTTCAACTACAGGAATGTTTTCTCCAAAGAATTTAACCAGCTCATTTTTGATGATTTCAACGCTTGCTCCACAGCTTTCTATAATGGCTGCGCCTTCATTGAAAAAGAGTGAGGCATAAAGAATATGTTCAGGTGTAAAGTATTCATGTCCATTGTATTTAGCCTCATTGTATGCAGCCATTAAAACTCTGTTTGTTATATCATCTAATTTCATATAAAACCCCACCAATTCTAAGTATTAGGTATCATAAAACATACAGTTACACAATTTTGCAGAATAATGTTAAGCATATAGTTACTCCATATGTGCTTCAGAAACTCTAGAAACGAGTTCTGTTATGGGCACTTAAATAGCAACCTATATAGTTTTAACAATTTAATCTGGTTCCATAACTGTTACAAGTGGAAAATCTCTTTTTATAGCCATCTCTTCTACCTGAGCAATTTTGGTACATGCAATATCATAGGTATATGCACCTACAATACCTTTTCCCTTCTCATGAACATCAAGCATAATTTGCGTTGCGTCAGTAGGATTTTTGTGAAATACTGCAATAAGTACTTCTATAACAAATTCCATTGTAGTGTAATCATCATTTAAAAGTATTACTTTATACATTTTAGGTTTTTTAAACTCAATTATTGTATCATCTTTATAAACAACTTTTTCAGACATATTATTTCTCCCATAGCTAATAAATTCTTTGCCATATTCAATTTAAATTATAACAAATTGAGCTCAAAAAGTGCAACCAATAAACAAGGTATAATTATACAGGTAAATACCTCAAAATTTTAATGAATATAATTGATAAATTTAATAAGAATAAGAAAGGTGATTGTAAAGTGCATATAAATACTTGAAGTGTATATGGAGGAAAGCTTTTGAAAAAATATATCAAGTATATACTTATAGGGTTGGCGACAGGCCTAGCTAACGGCCTTTTTGGCTCGGGAGGGGGAACTATAGCTGTTCCAGCCATGGTTCTCCTTTTAAATGAGGAAGAGCATAAGGCCCATGCTACTGCCATTTCAATTATATTGCCGCTGACCGTTGTAAGTGCAATACTTTACATGTCCAATAATTTTATCAATTGGAATCTAACAGCTAAAGTTATGATTGGAGGGATTATAGGAGGCTATATAGGAGCTAAACTTCTTAATATATGCCCTTCAAACATATTAAGAAAAATCTTTGCAGTATTTATGATTGCTGCTGCTATAAGAATGATATTGTGATAAAGCGGAGGATTTATGATACTTTTTCTTATTGGTCTTATCTCGGGAATAATCAGTGGAATGGGAATTGGAGGTGGAACAATCCTAATTCCAGCATTGGTTATATTTGCAAATCCCGATCAACATATTGCCCAAAGTGTTAATCTTATATTCTTTATTCCTACAGCAGTTATAGCACTGATAGTACATATAAGAAACAAGCGCGTTGATTTCAAGGTGGCAATTCCTATAATTATTTTTGGTCTATTAGGTGCATATCTTGGTTCCCGACTTGCAATCAGGTTGCCTGGAATAGTCCTAAAAAAGTATTTTGGATTTTTTCTATTGGTACTTGGTGTCTGTGAGATAATCAGAAAGGATAAACAAAAGGTCTCGGAGAAAAAACTGAGGCAAGCTGGGCAAAGGTCGTAGGTGTATGATACGCTCTCTTCTAAGTAGACAATAAATAATAATGTTTGCTTGGAAGGGAGCATTTTCTATGCCAAATAAAAATAAGTCCAGCATATCGCGCGCTATATAGACAACGGTCCAATGGAATATAGCGTCTTTTTACAGAATAAAGTATCATAAAAATATCTCCAACCAAAAATCTTGGCTGGAGATATTTACCTGTCTACTTGACAGGGAGCGGTTCAGTACGACAGTCCATTATGCTTTTATGGCTCTGTACCACTTACTTTAGTACCGGATAAATATACTGTTACCTTAGTCCAGTCAACAAAATTTGTTGCTGACGAGTTGAAAGAATAATCGTTTGTCTGAGAGTAGTTTGACCAGTCGGATTTATTAAACCTTGAATGTATCTCTGTGCTTGCACCAGCGGCAAGACTACCTGCCCCTGAAGAGAAGCCGATTTCAAGGTAACAGTCTGCGGTTGTAGTTGGAGAACTCATACTTATGAATGACGAAGTTATGTTTGAATTTCCAGCCATAGCATAGTCAACAGTAAATTGTTGTGAAACTGAACTGTCAGCAGTATAGTAATATCTTATTTTTACAGTTGACAGATTAATTGGTGTTGACCCTGTATTTGTTAACTTGAACTTAGGAGTTATGCCGTTTAATGAAGAAGCTGTATTACCATTGAACATCTGTATGTTCAAGCTAGCACTGGATGAATTTGTAGATGTGGCAGCAACTGTAGGTGTAGGTGTAGCTACAGGTGTAGCTGTACGTGTAGGTGTAACTACAGGCGTAGCTGTACGTGTAGGTGTAACTACAGGTGTAGCTGTAGGTGTAGGTGTAACTACAGGTGTAGCTGTACGTGTAGGTGTAACTACAGGTGTAGCTGTACGTGTAGGTGTAGCAGTGACGGTTGTGCCACTACCTGATGGAGGAGTACCACTATTTAAGGTTCCTGAAAGATATACTGTTACTTTATCCGTATCAGCATAGGCCGTAGCTGTTGGATTGAAGGAGTAATCGTTTGATTGATTATAATTTGACCAGTCGGATTTATTGTACCTTGCCTGTATTTCAGTACTTGAACCAGCTGCCAAAGTGCCGGCACTCGATGAGAACCCGACTTCAAAGTAACAGTCTGTTCCAGTAACTGAAGGACTAACAGTTGTAAATGTTCCAGTTATGTTCGAGCTGCCAACTGAAGCAAAGTCAACACTAAATGATTGTGAAGCTGAACTGTCCATAGTATAGTAATATCTTATTTTTACAGTTGACAGATCAATTGCAGATGAACCTATATTTGTTAATTTGAACTTAGGAGTTATTCCATTTGTTGAAGATGATGTAGTACCATTGTACATTTGAATGTTCAAGATTTTATTAGATGATTGTGAAGTAGAAGTAGCAGCAACTGTTGAAGTAGGTGTAGCAGTTTTAGTAGGTGTAGCAGTTACTGTTGCAGTTTTAGTTGGGGTAGCAGCGGCGGTTGCGGTTACCGCAGCGGTTGCGGCACTGCCGGAAGGAATATTGCTATTCCTCTTTTCGTACAGCCAGTCTTTTACAAATTGGCCCATATGATCATTATAAGTTGAATCTCCGCTGGCATTGTTGGTCGAACCTGCAAGATCCCATGAGGAAACACGTGTTGAGAACATAACAGGTTTATAATCGTTGTCAAAAGTCCATGCGGTCCAGCTTATACCCTTGGTTTCCAAATAGTCCTTATATGCCTGACCGTAACTACTTACAGTACCTGTGGTAATTGAATCACCATCATGCTGGAATCCCCATTCAGTATTAAGGAAAGGAACTGAATTTGCTGCATTACCGAAGTTTGCATCCCATGCACTTGACCCACCATGAGTTGGATAATAGTGAGCGTTATAAACAATGTTACCACCTGTTACAGGACTGGTAGCAGCCTGGCCGAGGTTTTGTGACCATCTTGGTCCGCCTACGATAATGAGGTTATTAGGTGCGATCGTACGTATCATGTCTACCCAGCCCTGTGCAGTAGTTCGCCATGTGCTCCAACTATCAGGGTAAGTTGGTTCATTGAATAATTCGAATATTACATTAGGAGTATCCTTATATTTGTTTGCTATAAAAGTCCAGAATTCTCTTGTTTGTGTATCTTTATCCGTATAAGTATCAATGTAGTGCCAGTCAATTATACAGTACACTCCTTTGGCAATACATGCCTCGACAGCAGCTTTAAGATGATCGTCATAATATGAGTTGCTTGATTTACCATTATACCAGCAGTTTGTCCATCCGGCTTCACCATCAATAGCTGCTGGATAAACAGGTAGTCTGACTACTCTCGAATACCATCCGCTAGATTCATTAGTAGCCATGTTAATAAGGTCAACGGCTGTTTTGCCGCCCCTAAATGATCCCTGATGTTCAATAGCACCGATGTCAATTAGTGATACACCTCTTAAGACTACTGTATTGCCGCCGGGGTCTTTAATGTACTTTCCGTCTACATGAAGCCAAGGAGTTGGAATTGAAGCATTACTTGGAGATGGTGAGATAAAAATGAATCCAAAAGTGAAAAGAAAAACAAAAATGGCTAGTGCTGCAAAAATTCTTTTTGCATTTTTCATAAACATTCTCTCCCTTCAAATTTCCTATACTAACAAATACTCATTTAGAAGGGGCAATGAAGCTTTGGAGATCATTGGAGAAAACCCAAAAAATAAAACTATCATTTTCGGCAACTCGGCTGTCTTAGTCAAAGACCTTAGACCCGTAGCTTTGTGTCACTGGTTTTCACCAGGTTTACCATTTCAAATGATGTTTTGTTAATATAGATTTCATTATAGCATATTATGGAATCGATTTTAATAGGCTATTAGTACTAGATTAGGACTCAAATACTAGATTAGGACTCAAATACTATATATGACAAACGCTAAAGTTAAATCTATATAGCACTTAAACGTTATCTACTATATATAAAAAACATCCTTTAAATTTAGTTGGAATCATCATAAAAAAGTGTTGCTTTATTATCAAAAATGGCATATAATTACAAGTACAAAATTCAAACTATACATATTATTGTCACACCGCTCTAAGAAATTCTTTTATAAAGGTATTGGCATTTTTTATGTTATAAGTTATAATTATTATGTAGTATGACATAAGTATAATATGAATTTACAATTAATCATATCTATGTTGTTTCGTTTGTTTAAATTTAAGGGGTGGTTTCATGGATAATAAAAAAGACATTTTGAGGGTGACCATGAAAGATATTAATTTACTTCCAGAAGACATTTTAGCTGCGTCGTCAAATTCTATGGAGAAAAGAAGAACTCAAAGCGAAGTTAATGAAAGTGAGAAAGTTACTAACGAGTCTGACTCTAAAGTTCCGCCTGCACAATCGGAAAAGAGTAAGGAAGGCGTAGTAACACTTTCTAAAACCTTAAAAGATAATCTGATAGATAGTATACATCAGAATTCTGACAGGGCTACTAGTTTTTTGAATTCATTAAAGAAGGATAAAATTAGAAATCTTGAAAGGATTTTAGGTGTTGACAAAAAGGATTTATCTTTTTCAAACAAAAAGAATTATATTTACAGTACAGGTTCTGGAAGGATGGTTATAATAGACCGTGATATCTGGGGAGAACCATGCACCGTTACCGTTAAAGAAGCTAATGACGTTGCAATAAGACGTGTCAAGTTTTTTGAGGATGAACCATTCTTGTTCCCGGTATTTAATGAAAAGAATTTGACTGGCGATGTTATACATATGGATGATAATGAAATTTGGTATTTGTATAAAGATGAAGCAACTATCGTTTTATTTAAAAATGATAAACCAGATTTCCTTAAAGTATCCCTTAAAAATTTTAAGAATATAAATAACAAAAAAGCTTTACATACCTATTTGGATAGCTCTAAGATGCTTTATCTTGATAAGAAACTACATGCGCTATTAATTGAAGATAGAAATATTCAAGTTGAGGATATAATTAAAATAAGAGCTGGGTATGCAGTGTATAAAAATACCAGCAGGACATATAAAGTGTTGTTGTTTGATGAGTTCAGACAATTGTATGATGAGTTTACATTCAGTAAGCTTCCTTCAGTTAGGGAAGATGGTTGGGATGTGTTGTTTTCTAAGGATATAGTTGATTATGTAAAAGCAAACAATTATTCCTTTGAGAATTTCAGACAGGATGACGGGCACATAGAGTATTGGCAAAATATTGGGGCAAAAAGAGTTTGTGTTTTAAGATGTAAAATTTAAGTATAGTTTATAATTTATTAGTTTAGAGAATGTGATTCTTATCGCATTCTCTTTTTAATTATAGGCCCTTGGAGTGAAATGAAGATGCGAAATCGAGAAAGAGTTTAATTTGAGTGGACATGGATATTTTGACATGACTGCTTAAGATAATTACCATGCAGGAAATCTTAGTGATATAGATTATTCTAAGGATTCAGTAAAAGAGAGTATGAAGAATCTTCCTAAATTAGGTTAAGCCTTAGCCTCTGTAAAAAACTAATTTGTGAAAAAATTCTTCTTATATTAATGAATTAGCTACGGCAAGTTGCCGTAGCTAATTTTATTTAATTTTTTTGAGCTTTTTATCAAGCAGTTATCTTTGAACAAACCTTAATTCCATCCAGTCAAAAGCTATCCAGTCATTAGGGCCTGCATTTGAAGTATTCTCAATTACTACTCTGTTGTTTCGTCTCAAGTTTGAAATATTGAAGGTCAAATTTCTCCAGTTGTCAAACCTTTGTCCTGCTGGACGCCCGTGTTCAAGTTGAAGTCTTCCTGTATGGACTATTGTTCCGTTTATGGTTATACGTGCAGAGTAGTTGTTAACCGGTACGTTTTGATGATCGTCAAGTACTGCGCGAATTATAAGTTGTGCTCTTAGGTTTCCCGGGACAAATAGGAACGGTGGAACTGAGAAATTCCATGTGCCTCTGTTACCTGTGTACAATATGTCCGCATTACCACTTGGATTGCCATAATTGGGGTAACCGGTAAGCTCCTTAAACAATGTTATATTTGTTTGCGCAGGTGGGTCACTTAATACTGGGTTTGGTTGACGCTCCTGTGAGTTGGGAAAATTTATCTCATTAGTACCTTCGTTTTCGAGCTCTTCAAACATAGGGCTTCCTTCATTATATAAAGGCATTGTCTGAGGTGTATAGTTAGGATTTTGATAAGGTGCAATAGGATTAACTACCGTAGGCATATAAGGTGAATATGTTGACGGTTGGTTAAAACTGCCGGTATTTTGCGAGACAAAGGGACAACTATAATAAGGTAACATAAATATGATTCCTCCTTCTGGTACACTGTTTACATAAGTACATTACCTTATATATTATTCAAACTTTGGCTATTTTGTTACTGAGCCTTCTATAATTATGTATTTTTAATATTTGCAGCATGATTTTTTGGAAAAGTATATAATATAGTATTGTCATCAAGCTGTTAATTGGTTAGTTCTTTGTTTTTCTGTGGAACCCTTATTGTATATCTGGTAACATAATCTGATGAAATGCTCATTTCAAATACTTGGGGAAGTACATAGCTTGCGGGAAATTTCGATTCGGAGAATCCGGTCTTGTAAGTGCCTTGGGGCAGTTTAAACACTGCAATCCCATTTTCGTTTGTTACTGAATAATATTTTACAGCTTTTGAATCTGAAGAAACGAGGGAATTGTCATTCGGTTCCGAGTCTTGGTCCGTTTCGATATTTATTTTTTCTTCCAAATATAATTCTACATTTTTAACAGGCATGTTATCCTCATCTAGTACTTCTACTTCTCCAATGCCATTAGAGGGTTCTTCTTTTGCTTTCTTATCCATATTGACAGTTAGGATTGTGGTTCCTGCTGTTTTTAACTCGTAAAAGAAAGGTGATGGCAAATTGTACTCGTCAAGAGGGGTGAGAGAAGAAAAGCTAAGATGGAACGTTCCCTGACCGAGGGTAAATTTTGTAGAACCATCTTTGTCAGTTATTCCTGCAATGTTAAAATGCTTTTCAGGTACTTTCGATTTTCCGATTGCATTAATTTGTATATCAGGTATTGGTTGACCTGTTGAGGTGTCTACCAGTTTTACTTGAAGAGTGTAAAGTGTATCATTTTTTGCTGATATAACTTGTATGACTGTATTCTTATTAGTAAGCTTTGATACAACATTTGAAAAACTGTTGGAGTCATAACCGCTTTTGAAAGCGTACAAATTATAGCCCATTCCTGATACAATTGAAACTGTTACAACAGTCATAACACCGTACTTCAGAATGTTTTTGGATTTTGCCGGAAGTCTTGAAGCGAGAGCTTTAATAACTTTAACTATCTTTGCAAACTTAGCATAGAAGGAATGAATTACTATGGACAATAAGGGGAAAAGTATGCCGAGTATAAAGCAAAAAAATGACACCGGAAATAATAAATCGTTAATATATGATAGAATAAGCTCAGACTTTAATGGTATGGACATAGTAAACAGATATATGTTATCAGGTAATATCTTATTCAAATAGACAAATAGGACTATTGCAAGTGCCAGATTAAAAATTCCGCAAAAGAACAGTGCCAAAGTAAGCCATCTGATAACTATCTTAGACTTTCTGAATACAAGAAAGATTAATAGTAACATTAATGCGGCAGATAGTATTGATAAAGTGGTAAGATGTGAAATCACAAAGTAGATAAATTTGACCAGAGTTAACTGATCCAATATATCTGTTCTGTTTAGTGTTAACAGTATGGCATGCAGGTTTATTTTTCTTATTTGACCGGATACCTGTGAAGTATCAATAGAATCGGTAGCGGTGTTTTGCACGGATTTTTCATTTGTTAACGGTGTATCCAAATCAATATAAAGGTCGGGGAGATATTTTCTTTCTCCTCTGAAGTATTGGAAAATTTGTTCGGTTACTGAGTCTATGTTCATTTTGATCATTTCAGAAGAAGTTGAATTTTCAAGAATTTTATAAATTTCTTTATGCTGACTGCTCGGCTCAGATGATTGAGTTTTTAAGTTGCCAAAGGCATCGCTTATATAGGTAGTAATAAGATCGTCAACGTATGAGTAAACATTGTTTTTGCTAAGCAGTTTTTGATGGTATTGGGATGACATGAGGGTACTATTTAAGTCTATTGACAAAATAAAAGTAAATAGACAAAGGCTGGTAAGAAATATAGTAAATACAAATAAAATGTTTTTTAGAACTTTTGCAAGAACTTTCATTTAATCCTCCAAATATAAAATGTTAGTTGTCAATATATTCATATAAAAAATTCAAAAATTTTAAGAATTTTTAGGAAAATATTTATTTGAATTATATTATATCACTAAATTATAATATGAACTTAAGTAAAATGTGGCAAATAAAAATTATAGATATTTAAATTTAGGTATGTTATAATTTAATTAGCAATTCTGTAAAATTTCATGTAATGCATTTTCAAATGCTTTTTAAAATTATTTGAAGATTAGCAATATCTAAGCCAAGAAACAATCTGCAAAAATAACAATGAGGTTAAAAATTAATATTTGGAAGTATTTTATATTTGTTTTAGTAATATTATGAAATAAAGATATTATAATACAATAGCAAAACTAAAGTAATCACCAATGAAAATTCTTTTGTGTAACATATATAATAAACTAAGTTTAATAGAATTTCAATCGGGATCTGAATTAATGATAGTTTATATTTAAGTAAGGTAAATATACTTTGGAAAATTTAAAATATAGCTATTTAAGAGCATTTTCACGAAGTATGTGACTTGGATCAAACAAATACTAACTGGAAAGAAAAGGGGGCATAATTATGGAAAAAGGTGATTTGTCAAGTATTATTCGTAGGGATAGAGAAGAGCATAAAATAAAACATTTTGAAGGAACGTTCCTTGAATACCTTGATATCCTTAAAGAAAACCCTGAAATTCCAATGTTGGCTCATCAGAGAATGTTTAAAGTGATAACAGAGCCGGGAGTAGAGGTAATAAAAACAGATGAAAATCCCAGATTGCGCAGAATATATGGCAATGACAGCATAAAAAAGTACAAATTCTTTGAAGATGATTTTTTCGGAATAGATAAAACCATAATGAAGATAGTGAGATATTTTCATTCAGCAGCAATGGCAGGAGAAGAAGCAAGGCAGGTTTTGTATCTTGTTGGCCCGGTCGGAGCAGGTAAGTCTTCGTTAATGGAAGCTCTAAAAAAGGCGCTTGAAATGAGTTCTTCCATTTATGCTTTGAAAGGCTGTCCTATGAGGGAAGAACCTTTACATCTTATACCCAAGCACTTGAGAAAGCAATTTGAAGATATACTCAACGTAAGAATTGAAGGGGACTTGTGTCCAGTATGTCGTTACAGGTTAAAAAACGAATTTGGGGGAGAATATGAGAAGTTCCCTGTAGAAAGTATTGGTTTTTCCATAAGGTCAAGAAAGGGAATTGGTGTTGTGCCTCCAGTCGATCCAAATAATCAAGATACATCTGTTCTTATTGGTAGCGTAGATATTTCTAAAATAGATATGTATGCGGAAGATGATCCTAGAGTATTATCACTAAATGGAGCTTTTAATGTCGGTAACAGAGGTATTGTAGAATTTATAGAAGTTTTTAAAAATGAGACTGAGTATCTCCATACAATGATTACTGCAACTCAGGAAAAGTCTATTCCATCTCCCGGTAAAGGATCAATGATATATTTTGACGGGATAATTCTTGCTCACTCCAATGAGGCTGAGTGGAACAAGTTTAAATCAGACCACACCAACGAAGCTATCCTGGATAGAATTGTAAAAGTAGAGGTGCCTTACTGTCTGGAACTCAATGAAGAAATTAAAATATACGAAAAGATACTGAAAAAGAGCAAGTTTAGCGCTCATATTGCACCTCATACCATTGAGATTGCATCAATGTTCGCAATACTTTCAAGAATTTCGCCGTCAAATAAAGTAGATCCCATTACAAAACTTAAAATATATAATGGTGAAGAAATTGTAGAGAAGGGTATGACTAGAAAAATAGATATATTTGAATTAATGGAAGAAGCTCAAAGAGAGGGTATGACAGGCATTTCAACCAGGTTTATTATGAAAGCTTTAGATACCACACTTTCGGAGTCGGAACATGACTGTATTAACCCTATATCAGTTATGGAATCACTGGTTAAAGCTGTAAAGGAACTGGCAATTGGTGAAGAAGATAAGGAAAAATATTTAAGATTCATACAGGACAGTATTAGAAAAGAGTACAACAAGATTCTTGAAAAAGAGATAACGAAAGCATTTATTCATGGATACAGAGAGCAGGCAGAAAGTCTGTTCAACAACTACCTTGACCACGCAGAGTCGTTTGTGAATAAGACAAAGATAAAGGACAGGAACACAGGTGAAGAACTTGAGCCCGATGAAAAATTCTTAAGGTCTATAGAAGAACAAATAGGGATTACTGATACAGCAGCAAAAGGATTTAGAGCTGATGTAACTGCCTATATGTTTTATATTTTAAGAAGTGGGGGCAAACTTGACTTCGACAGCTATGAACCTTTGAAAGAGGCTATTGAGAAAAAGCTGACAGCTTCAGTTAGGGAACTGAGCAGGGTTATTACATTAGCAAAGGTAAGAGATAGGGAACAGGGCGAAAAATATGATGCTATGGTTGAAGAAATGAAGAAAAATGGCTATTGTGACCACTGCTGCAACGTAGTTTTAAAATATGCTGCAAATAATCTTTGGAAAGATTAAACCCCTTTTGAAAGGGCAACAAATAATAGCGGGGGGTGGTTAAATGGCTATTTTCAGGGAGTATGTCAATAACGGCAAGGACCGTTCAGCCGAGGACAAAAGGCGGCATAGGGAACTGGTAGAAGAGTCTATTAAAAAGAATATTGGCAATATAATTGCTGAAGAAAGTATAATAGGTCAGAGTAAGGATAAGAAGATCAAAATACCTATAAAGGGAATCAAGGAGTACCAGTTTGTATATGGAAATAATGGTACTTCAGCCGGTTCGGGTGATGGCAGTGAAAAGAGAGGAGACAGGATCGGCGAGGACAAAGCAGGAAAAAGTGGGAAAGGTGATGGCCAGGCTGGTAATCAGGAAGGTGAGGATATTTATGAGACAGAGGTTACAATTGAAGAGTTGATTAATTATCTTTTTGATGATTTAAACCTTCCTGACATAGATAAGAAGAAAATGGCTGAAATCGAGTCTATTCGAAGTTTTAAGAATCTGGGATATCAGCGCAAGGGTATTCCTCCAAGGCTTGCGAAAAAGCGTTCTGTTATAGAGAAGATTAAGAGGAAGCAAGGTTTTAAGCGTAATCACGAAGAGAATGATGATATTGAAAACCCTGAAGATGATGTTTTGGAAACTGAAAACGATCCGCAAAATAAGAGATTTCCTTTTATGGAGGATGATTTAAGGTACAGAAGAGTGAGGGAAGACCATAAGAAGGACTTTAATGCAGTTGTTATCTGTATTATGGACGTTTCTGGCTCTATGGACCAGACTAAGAAGTATATGGCAAGAAGTTTTTATTTCCTTCTATACCAGTTTATCAGGCTGAAGTATTCAAATGTGGAAGTTGTATTTGTAGCTCATACTACTACCGCAAAGGAAGTAAACGAGAATGAATTCTTCCATAAGGGAGAATCTGGTGGAACCTATATCAGCAGCGGTTATGAAAAAGCCCTTGAAATAGTTGAGCAAAGGTATAATCCTGCAAGTTGGAATATATATGCTTTTCACTGCAGTGATGGGGACAATTGGTTCGAGGATAATAAACGAGCTGTGGAGTTAGCCCAAAAGCTATGTGAGGTTTGCAACCTGTTTGGATATGGGGAAATTGTACCGGGCTACTATTCTTCAGCAAGTACTATTAAAAGCGAATATCAAAAAAACATTAATAAGGAGAATTTCTCCATTATTACGATGACAAGGAAAGAAGACATCTTTACCGGTTTAAAGAAACTTCTCGACAAAGAGGGAGAATAACCGGAGCCGGGGGTGATAATATGACTGATTACAGCATTAGTGAGCTGCATGAATGGAATAAGAAAATCGAAGAGATCGCCGGAAAGTTTGGACTTAACTATTATGAGCAGGAATTTGAAATATGCAGTTTCGAAGATATGATTGGGTATGAAACTTACGTAGGTATGCCATCTCATTATCCCCACTGGAGTTATGGGAAGCACTACGAGAGAACCAAAACATTGCACAAATATAATATGTCAGGGCTTCCTTATGAGATGGTCATTAATTCCAACCCATGTCTTGCTTACCTGATGAAAGATAATACGTTGCTTTTGCAGATATTGACAATAGCACACGTTTATGGACATAACGATTTTTTTAAGAATAACAGGCTCTTTAAGCTTGGAACCCGGGCAGAAAATACAGTGGAGATGTTCAAAAACCATGCAAACAGGATCAGGGAATACATTCAGGACCCGGGCATTGGATATGCCAGGGTTGAGAAGATTCTAAATGCTGCTCATGCAATAAAATATCAAATATCAAGGACAATCGGTGAAAAGAGGCTAACTGAAGAGCAGAAAAAGAAAGATGCCCTCCAAAGGATGGCGAAACCTAAGAGTGAATACCGATTATTAGAGCCTAAGGGTAAAGAAGAGGAGCCAATGCCGGATTTCAGGAAAATTCCTTTCGAACCCGATGAGGATATGCTTTTATTCATTATGAACTACGGAAAGCTGACAAGCTGGGAACGAGACATTATAAATATTGTCAGGGAAGAAACACTATATTTTATACCACAAATTGAGACAAAGATAATGAACGAAGGTTGGGCTAGCTTCTGGCATTACACAATTCTTAACGAATTGCACCTTCCACAGGGTCTGCATATGGAATTTTTAAAGAGACACAATCAGGTTATAAGACCTCATTTGGGTCAGCTAAATCCTTATTATGTGGGTTTCAAGATATTTGAGGATCTTAAGAATAAACATAGCGACAATCCCAAGAAGATATTTGAAGTCAGAGAGGTTGAAAGAGACCAGTCCTTTATAAGAAGGTATCTGACTCGGGAACTTTGTGAAGAGATGAACCTTTTTGAATATGTGAAGCTTGGGAACAATTATGTAATAACTAATGTTTCGGACGAAGACGGATGGAAAGAGGTGCGGGATACAATAGCCAACAGTGCTGGCACATCAGGTATTCCTGTAATTAAAGTTCTCGAATGGGTACAAAGTGATAATATGCTTATTTTAGAACATGAATATGATGGAAGAGATTTAGATCTTGGCTATGCTTATGAGACTTTAAAACATGTAGTTGATTTATGGGATGGAAAAGTAATGTTAGTAACAAAGCTTGATAATAAAAGAAAAGTAATAGCGTGCGATGAGCACAAGAAGGTAACGTTAGCAGATGCTTAAGAAATTTTTAGCTACGCTTCAATATATTTAATGGTGGGATGTGGAAGGTTTAGCTATGGCTTGATGTCATAGCTAATTCTATGTAGACAATAGGTTTAGGTAAGTGTAAAATACTCTTGTAAATATGTTTTTTAATTTTATAAGAGTTGTTTAATTAATGAGTGCAATATTACATTAACTTTACCTAAAGACCATTTGGCAGAAAATAAGCCTAATGTATAAATGGTAACGGAAATTATTTCTAAAAGTTTATTAGATAATCTTTTTAAAGGAGAAAGGCTATTTGTTTAATCATAAAAATTCTGATAGGTATCCTTATTGCTTTTTGATATATTACGCTTTAAACTTTATGGCTACGGCAGTATTTGGGGTATTTATGCCTGTCTACCTGAAGAGCCTTAATTATAATAATGGACAGATAGGAGTTTTGTTGGCATTAGGATCTTTTGTTGCGCTATTCGCGCAACCTGTTTGGGGCGTTGCAAGTGATAGGGCAAAAACAAAGAACAGCATTTTAATGTTCTTATTGTTTAGCAGTAATGCAATCATCATTCTCTTTAGGCTTTCAACCAACTATTACTATATCTTTTGCTTATTGATAATATTGGCGTTTTTTCAGACACCAATTAATGCTATAAGTGATGCCATTACATTGGAACATATGGCTGGAACAAGGTGGAAGTTTGGGCCGATAAGATTTGCGGGAACTATGGGGTATGCATGTATTGCAGTTATCGCAGGTATCATGGTTAAAAAGAATATAAACGGGATCTTTTTTCTTTCGTTTATTATAGGATTAGTTGTATTTATTGTGTCTTTTTCAATGCCCAGGGTTCAAGGCCACCAGTCAAAGGCCAATAAGATTTCCATTATGCAACTTTTTAAAAACCGTGAGCTGATGATACTTATATTTTTTACAGTTACAGTACATATTACGCTGTCATTTTATAATGCGTTTTTTTCAATTTACTATAAAGATATGGGTGCTGACAGTACCCTTCTAGGATGGGCAATATTTATCGCTTCAGTTAGTGAAGTATTTTTCCTGTTTAAGGGTGACAAAATAATAGAAAAGCTTGGGATAAGGAATACTCTGCTTGGAGCGGCAATTATAGCTGTAATAAGATGGCTTCTGCTTGGAGTTGTAAGCAATATATATATAATTCTAGTAATGCAGGTGCTGCACGGATTTATTTATATAGTACTTTCATATTCAATGGCTAATTATATAAACAAGGAAGTACCTAAAGAACTAAAAGCATCTGGTCAGACTTTAAATTCTGTAATAACTGCGGGGTTTTCGAAGTTAATAGGGAACATCGGAGGCGGAATGCTTAGCGATGTTATTGGAATAAGGCAGGTATTTCTGTTAGGATCTTTAATTATTTTGTTTTCAATAGCTATTTTTTATGGTATATTTATAAAAAATGTCAAACAAACCTAGTCAATTGATAGAGTTGTTATAGAAGTTTATATTAAGTAAGCAATAGCGGAAATAGAAAAATGAAAAAGAAGTATACTAATAACGACAGGAGGCATCTTATGTACAGCTATGAAGATTTAAACCAAACTGCACAGTATATTCAAGGTAAGATAGGTTCTATACCGAAGGTGGCAATTATTTTAGGTTCAGGGTTAGGGCCGCTTGTAGATGATATTAAAAATTGTATTGAAATAGATTATAAGGATATTCCTGGTTTCCCGTTATCAACTGTTGAAGGACATGCTGGCAAGCTTGTCTGCGGAGAAATTGGAAACAAGCCTGTAATTGCTATGAAAGGCCGATTTCATTACTATGAAGGATATGACGTTTCGCAAGTGGTTATTGCAATAAGAATTTTTAAACTGCTGGGCATTAATAATCTGCTTGTTACAAATGCAGCAGGGGGGATTAATAAGTCTTTCAGCCCGGGTGACCTAATGATAATTAAAGACCATATAAGTTTTTTTGCACCATCTCCGCTACGAGGAAAGAATTTTAACGAATTTGGACCAAGGTTTCCTGATATGAGTGAGGCTTATAGCAAAAAACTTAGAGAGGTATTGAAAAAAGCTTCTGAAGAAGTAGGGGTAAAAATGCAGGAAGGTGTTTATGCTTTTACACAGGGACCAATGTATGAAACTCCGGCGGAAATTAGAGCTTTAGGTATTTTAGGAGCGGATGCAGTTGGAATGTCAACAGTGCCTGAGGTTATAACTGCAAGGCATGCTGGAATGAATGTTATGGGTATATCATGCATTACAAATATGGCTGCAGGTATATTAAATCAACCGCTAAATCATGAAGAGGTAATGCAAACAGCTAAACAGGCAGAAAGGAATTTTACCTGCGTAGTGAAAAGAGTTATAGATAGTTGGCCTGAATAATTGAAGATTTTAATTTTAAATATGGAGGTATTGTTGAATGAAGAGTATGATTCGTGATATTAACTTGGCTGAATCAGGAAAGCAAAAAATTGAATGGGTAAGAAAAAATATGCCTATATTAAGGAGTCTTGAGGAGGAATTTTCCAAGACTAAACCTTTCTTTGGTGTAAGAGTTACAGTGTCCGTGCATCTTGAAGCAAAAACAGCATACATGGCAAAAGTTTTTGCCGCTGGTGGCGCCGAAGTATCGGTTACGGGAAGCAACCCGTTATCTACCCAGGATGATATTGCTGCAGCTTTAGCAAGTGATGGACTCGATGTATATGCATGGTACGGAGCAACTAATGAGGAGTATGAAAAGCATTTAAACCAAGCACTCGGATATAAGCCTAATATTATTATAGATGACGGAGGGGACCTGATTCATCTTCTACATACATCAAGAAGCGAATTGCAGCCGCATATAATGGGAGGCTGCGAAGAGACAACAACCGGGATTATAAGGTTAAAAGCTATGGAAAAAGAAGGAGTTCTGAAGTTTCCGATGGTAGCTGTAAATAATGCTTATTGCAAATACCTTTTTGATAATAGATATGGTACCGGCCAATCTGTGTGGGACGGAATCAATAGAACAACCAACCTTATTGTAGCTGGAAAAGATGTTGTAGTTGTAGGTTATGGATGGTGTGGAAAAGGAATAGCTATGAGAGCGAAGGGTATGGGAGCAAACGTAATTGTTTGTGAAATTGACCCAATTAAAGCCGCTGAAGCAATTATGGACGGTTTTAAAGTAATGCCGATGAACGATGCAGCAAGTCGTGGAGATATTTTTGTTACAGTTACAGGATGTAAACGAGTTATTCATGGTGAGCACTTCAAGGTAATGAAGGATGGCGCTATTTTGTGTAATGCAGGCCATTTTGATGTGGAAATTTGCTTGCCTGAGTTAGAGGAAATGACCGAAGAGAAAAAGGAACAGAGGAAAAATATAATGGGCTACAGGCAAAAAGACGGAAGGTGGATTAATATACTGGCTGAAGGTAGGTTGGTTAATCTGGCGGCTGGAGATGGTCATCCGGCTGAGATTATGGACATGAGTTTTGCCCTTCAAACTCTATCGGCAGAGTATATGGTTAAGAATTACAATAAGCTTGGATGCAGAGTTGTTGATGTTCCTGATGAGATTGATAAGAGAGTGGCAAATATGAAACTTAAGTCCTGGGGCGTTAAAATAGACGAGCTTACAGAAGATCAAATAAAATATA
Organism: Acetivibrio cellulolyticus CD2; assembly: GCF_000179595.2. NCBI lineage: Bacteria > Bacillati > Bacillota > Clostridia > Acetivibrionales > Acetivibrionaceae > Acetivibrio > Acetivibrio cellulolyticus. The sequence goes on from NZ_JH556657.1 coordinate 528,684, forward strand.
TTGGAAGTTGGGCGTAAGAATTATTTTTAGAAGGGCTGTTGAAAAAATATTTTACTTTTCATATATTCTGGGTTTGAAAATTCAGACATTATGAAGGAATAGGATGTATTTTGCAACAGCCCGCTAATTAGAAAAGAGGAAAAAAGTGAACATATTAATCAAACATATAGATGTATTAACCTGTGATGAAGAAAACAAGGTTATTAAGGATACCAATATAGGTATAAAAGAGAATTACATAGATTTTATTGGTGGAAATGAAGAAAAGCTTAGGGAATTTAAAGCAGATAAAGTCATTGATGGAAGGAATAAGCTTGCAATGCCAGGGCTTATCAATACGCATACTCATTGTGGAATGACTATATTGAGAAATTATGCCAATGACCTTCCATTGGAGGATTGGCTGTTTAATAATATCATTCCTACAGAGGCTAAGTTAACCGAAGAAGACATATACTGGGGAACAATGCTTGGAATGGCTGAAATGATAAAGTCGGGTACAACTACATTTACTGATATGTATTACCATATGGATACTGTTGCAAAAGCGGTTGAAGAAACAGGCATGAGAGCTAATTTATCGAGGAATGCTTTTAAGTTTATAGGCAGTGAAAGTGAAATGGTAAGAAATCAGGTTCCGGTATGTGTCGAATACTTTAAGAATTGGCATAACAAGGCCAATGGGAGAATGAAGGTTTATGTTGAGATTCATTCGGTTTATCTGTGTGATGAGGATGGTTTAACTGAATCAGCACAGCTTGCAAAGGAACTTGGAACCGGTATTCACATACATTTGCTTGAGACTCTTCATGAGCGGGAGGAAGGTATCAAACGCTATGGTGCAGATCCTATAGAAGTATGTTCTAGGGCGGGTGTATTTGATGTTCCTGTAATTGCAGCTCACTGTGTTCATTTGTCTGATGATAATTATGATGTATTGAAAAGTAAAGGGGTTAGCGTAGCGCATAACCCGACAAGTAATTTAAAACTTGGAAGCGGAATTGCAAATGTGCCTTTAATGATGAAGAAAGGAATAAATGTTGCGTTAGGCACGGATGGTGCTGCAAGCAATAATAACCTTAACATGTTTGAAGAGATGCATATAGCTGCTCTAATACATAAAGGTGTTCAAATGCAGCCTACACTAGTAACTGCAGAGGAAGTACTGAAAATGGCTACTGTAAACGGTGCAAAGGCTACGGGATTTGGAGGAGAAATCGGGCAAATAAGGGAAGGGCTTAAGGCGGACATTTTATTGATTGATATGGATAAAGCACATATAGCACCGGTAAATGACTATATACCGGCTCTGGTTTATTGTGTGCAAGGTTCGGATGTTGACACGGTAATTATAGATGGTAATATTTTAATGGAGAATAGAGTTCTTAAAACAATTGATGAAGAAAAGGCAAAAAACAAAGTAAAAGAGATTTCCAAAAGAGTGTTAAACAAGTGATAAAATCTCATTTTGCTGCGGCTACTGAGAGTAGGTGTTTATTTGATAAGAATTATTGCTGTTACAAAGGATCTAAAACTGAGAAAAGGTCTAAAAATCGCAGATCTCAAGGATAGCAATATTCAATGGTATTGGGTGGATTTTGAAGCTCCTGATGAAAAAGAAATCAAGTATTTGAGCGATTATTTTCACTTCCATCATCTATCAATTGAAGATTGTCTCCAGTTTTTGGAGAGACCAAAGCTTGACTATTGCGGTACATATAACTTTCTGGTTTTACATGCTTTAAATCAAGATACATTGGCAGCGGAAGAGGTTGATGTATTTATCGGGAAAAATTATGTTGTCTCATTTCATAAGCAACCATCGGATGAAATCCAATCTGCATGGAATCAGGTGGAAGAAGACAAGGAACTATGGGCTAAAGGCCATAACTACATAATATACTTAATTTTGGATAAGATTATTGATGAATATTTTCCGGCCATTTATAGGATAGAAGATTATTTGTCCGAGATAGATGACAATGCACGGCGAAACTCAGTTAAAGAGTTGATTAACGAGGTGTTTGAGGTTCGAGGTGAGTTACTAAAGTTAAGAAGAATAGTTAACTCCATGAGAGATTTATTATATAGGATTATAAATTCGGACCATGCAGAAGGGTTCAAGGAAGGTAAACTGTATTTTACAGATATCTATGATCACCTAATCAAGCTGTCTGAAATGATAGAATCAAACAGAGATGTAACTTCTGACCTTAGAGATAGTTACCTTTCGGTTATGTCCAACAGGATGAATACAATAATGATGATACTTACTGTAATTACGACTATATTTATTCCACTTACATTTATAGCAGGTATATATGGGATGAATTTTGAATATATGCCTGAATTAAAATGGCGTTATGGGTATTTTGTTGTAATGGGATTTATGGCTTTGATTGCATTGGTTATGACTCTGTGGTTTAAGGTGAAGGGTTGGTTTAATATTTACAAATAAGATGCTGATAAACTTTTGTTTAAAAAACTACCAATTTCATTATCGAACTTGACAAAATTCAATTTTAGAATTACCATTATTGTATGAAAAGCATATAAGCCACTGTGGCTCAGGGGTAGAGCAATTCACTCGTAATGAATAGGTCGAGGGTTCGATTCCCTCCAGTGGCTCCACACTAAAAGTCTGAAACTTAAATGGGTTTCGGACTTTTTTGTTTAAAATGAGTTTGTTGACATAAATACAATGTGGGGAACAAATGGGGAACGGAGATATTAAAAGTTATTAAAAGATACAAAAGGAAATTAAGCCTTTTTACTCATTTTCTTCTTCGGGGTCAATATACTTTCCATCATATCAGTTGCTTGTTTATCGGCTGTCTGAAGAGCGTGAGCGTAAATATTCATAGTGGTTGATGTGTTTGCATGTCCTAATCGGCTTGATACTGCTCTAACATTAAGACCTTTGTGAATCAACAATGTGGCTGCAGTATGGCGTAAGCAATGAAATTTTATTACCGGCAGCAAGTACTTTTCTTTTTGATTTTTTGGTATGTTTTTGTCTGAGTGCACTTTTTCATTATAGTCCTCAAGGAACTTCTTAAACCACTTTGTGGGGGTGTCTGGATGCATTATTTCGCCATTCAATTGTGTAAATACCCAGTCATCACCTTTCCATTGATCGCCCGACTCCAATCTCTCCTGGGACTGGAATTGCTTATACGATTTAAGCAGATCTTTTACTGATGAAGGAATTGCAATTTTTCTCAATGAACTTTTAGTCTTTGGCTCTTTTATAGATACGCCTTTTCCAGGGACATACTGAGCCGAGTATCTAACGTCAATAATACAGTTCTTTAGATCAACATTTTCCCATTTTAGTGCGACTAATTCGCCACGCCTTAAACCTGTGACAGTTCCTAGTAAAACAAGGACCTTATATTTTAACTGTTCACTTTCTAATGTCTCTAATAATAAGGCTGTTTTTTCTTCATCAAAAGTTCCAGCTTCCTTTTTTCTTACCTTTGGAGGTTTAACCCTGGAGGCAGGATTTGAGATAATAAGTTGCCATTGCATTGCATCCTGAAGGATACTTGAAATTATCCTGTGATATTTCTGTATTGTGGGTTCAGATAAAGTATCTCCCTTACCATCTTGCCTTATGCCAGGCTCTGCTAAGTTGTTATAAAATTCTATTAAGTGGTTCGGCTGAATTCTATCAAGCTTTAGATGACCTAAAGTCGGTATGATTCGGTTATTCAACATGATTTTATAACAGTGTAGTTTTTTGGGTTCAAGTTGCTTTTCTGCATAATCAATAACCCAGCGATCAATGAACTCTTTAAAGGTTATCTTACCAGTGTCTAAGTATGTACCGTTTTTAACTTCATCTTCAAAAAGTGTTGCTTGTCGCTGCAGTTCCTTCTCAATTTGTTTGGGCGTCATTCCTGGATCCAATGTGATTGACTTACGTTTTTTATCTTTCTTTCCAGTATAGTCGGTTCCGTTGGTTACTGTTATACGGTAGCTGTTATTACCGCGTTTTTCAATACTTGCCATTGTATTTTTACCTCCTATAATTACTTTTTAGTTTTCTTTTTTTGCCTACATTCTTGTGTTTTAGTGCGATGGTACTCCCTTTTACAGTTATTACATATCTTTGTACTTGCGTGTCCAATTTCAAAGAGGTCTTTACACATGTCACAGAATCTGACACCCTTAAAACCTTTGGTTGTCATTAATATAGCCAATTGAAAATAAGCTACAGAAAAAGAAAATGAGCAGAAAGAAATTGAACAGGTGCTATCTCAAAAAGAGTTTAAAGTGGATATGAAGAAGACACAAATGCTAAGAAGTTATTCAAATGATAGCAAATTAAATGAAAAAGCCATATATCAAATTTTATCTGGTGAGATAAATAAAAAGCCAAAATCAACAAATCCACCAATTAAAATAAAACATAAGGTTTATTCGAAGTTTTTTTCTCCAGATGCTAAATCGAATGAAATTGAAAAGGTGGTGGAAGAAGCACTTGAACTGTATTTTGAAATGCATCCTGAAAGGAAGGAGGTTAATTCATTTTGAGAAAAGATGAAAAGTTAAAGACGATCTATGAAACTATTGCTCTACATATCACAAGAAATGAAAACAGTTGGCGAGATTATCTAAGGTTTGCAGCAACATTATATAAATATAGTTTTGATAACACGCTGCTTATATTTGCTCAGAATCCAAATGTAACAATGCTTGCACCAACAGCTATATGGAATAGAGTTGGAAGATATGTTAATAAAGGTTCTACAGGGATTGCAGTATGTGAATATGAGAATGCAAGAATTTTGTTGCTAACTGAAGATATGATTTTATCGTATCATTCCTTTTTTCTTGCTCTCCAAGATGCTGTTCATAGGAATGTAGATTTTCCCGAAGAGACTTAATTTGGATATTATCTGCTTCATTTTTGATTACGAAAATATGGGCAGTATTAGCTGCTGATGCAATCAAATTAAGAAGCGCTTTTCTTTGGACACAGTTACAAGTGAGCTTTGGACTCTTTTGCTTTCCTTCTTTAATATATTGAGCAATAAACTCTTCTGAGAGTTTTTCTATGTCAAATAGCGCTGCTTCATGTTGCAGATCGCGGAACCTTTCATTGTAATGCCATATTGTAGACTGAGAGTAACCTTTTGCTTTGACCAGCAATTTTCCTTTCTTAATTAGTTCTGAAATAGGGATACTTTTCAGCTCTTTCGATAGATTTATATGGTCAGATATTTGATGCATATTATCACTTCCGTTTTAGCATCATATACGAAAGTATCGCCAAGCTTTAGTCAAATTATTCCGTACTTTTTAAAAAGTGTGCAGATTTCAGGCGGCTTTGCTGTATGCATCACCGATAATCATTTCTACGGCATAATCCGAAATTATGCCGAATACAGTATAATTATGATAATCTTAAAACAGGTGTGGTTAAAGCATCATGGTTTTCACCAACAATTAATAAAACATATCATGAAATGGCTGAACATTACGGAACTGCAGTAATTCCTGCTAGAGTAAGGAAGCCAAAAGATAAGCCAAATGCCGAAGGTGCTGTTGGAGTTATTTCCACTTGGATAATTGCAGCTTTGAGGAATCATAAATTCTTTTCATTAAAAGAACTGAATGAAGCCATCAGAGAAAAACTGGAAGAGTTCAACAGCAAGCCTTTCCAGAAAAAACCGGGATGCAGGCTAAGTGTCTTTATCGAAGAAGAAAAAAACGCACTGCTGCCACTGCCCGCAACCCCATACGAATTAGCATATTGGAAAACAGCTACCGTACAGTTCAATTATCACATAACTACGGATAAAATGCACTATTCAGTTCCATATGAATATTTAAAGCATGAAGTGGATATCAGGATTACAAGAAAAATAATTAAGGTCTTTTACAATAACCTTCGTATTGCTTCTCATGTCAGGCTTTACGGAATTCCTGGACAATACAGCACTTTCCCAGAGCATATGCCGCCGAACCAGCAGAATTATGTTGCATGGAATTCTGAAAGATTTATTTCTTGGGCAGAAAGTATAGGAATAAATACTGTCACAGTAGTTAAATCAATACTTTTGTCGCATAAAATCGAACAGCAAGGATATAAGTCCTGCGTTGCGCTCTTGAAGCTTGCTGACAAATATTCGGTAATCCGAGTGGAGGAAGCCTGTAAGAAAGTTTTATCCTACACCCCCAATCCAAGCTACAAAAGTGTTCAAACCATTTTACTGACAGGCCAGGATAAAATAAAGCAGGAAAAGGAAGATCTAAAATCTAAGAACGAAAATCTAAGAACGAAAATGCCGCACAGTATGGATTTACAAGGGGAGCAGGATATTACTGAGGTAAGGCGAATGACAAATAACACAACGGTTTCAAAATTATATGAAATGAGTCTTACTGGGATGGCTGATTCCTTCAGAGATCAGTTCAAAGACACATCTATCCATGAGTTAAGTTTTGAAGAAAGGTTCGGCCTTATCGTTGACCTAGAATGGTCAAGAAGAAAAAGCAACCGACTTATAAAGCTGATAAAGAGTTCAAGCTTCAGATTTAACAATGCCTCGATAGAAGATATTGAATATCATGCTGATAGAAAGCTTGATAAGGCACTGATAACAAAACTTTCAACCTGCAACTACATTCAGGAAAAACACAATGTAATAATCATGGGAGCTTCAGGAAACGGAAAGTCATACATAGGCTGAGCTTTGGGTATAGCCGCTTGTCGAAATTATTATACAGTCAAATATGTAAGACTGTCGGAACTCTTGGACGAACTTGCTATAGCTAGAGGGGAAGGAATTTTCAAGAAGGCTATTCAACAGTATAAAAGCGTAAGCCTTTTAATTCTCGATGAATGGCTGCTTGTGCCGTTAAGAGGCGTTGAAGCCAGAGACTTGCTGGAAATAATAGAGGCACGACATCAAGTTGGTTCGACAATTTTCTGTTCCCAGTTTGCTCCGGGTGGTTGGCATGAAAAGATTGGCGAAGATACTCTTGCTGATGCAATATTGGATAGAATTGTACATGATTCATATACAATCCATATTGATGGTAAGGTATCCATGCGGGAAAAGAAGGGCTTGCAGGATAAAAACAAGTGATATCCTGATAAAAGACTACCGGTCAAGACAATTACAATCCTCACGATACAAAATTCGACAATATTTTACACCATATAACGTAAATTACAAGAAAAATAATGTAAAATATGGTTGATTATGAACAACAAATATGGTAACATAGCTAATAAATAATCCCACGAGACAGATTGTTTTTGGCAGGACACCTGTCTCATGGGAATCCCAAGCCCCTACACAAATGGTAGGATGTATTGATTATACTCCTCCGTGGGATGTTTGTGAAGGGAGAACTGAAAAAGGAGGAAAAGATAATTAATACTATTCATCCCCTGAGATCAAGAAAGTTTGAAAATTTTAGGAGGGCATATTATGAGCGTAAGATTAAAACATAATAAAAAAGTAGTTAGTAGTATAATTGCTCTAGTAATAGCTTGTTGTTCTAGTTTTATGGCGTTTGCGGCAACTTATATTTACTATTCCAATGGTTATATAAGTTCGACAATTCCAATTGAAAATCGTGTTTCGTATAGCGAATTTGATACTGCAATTAGTGCGTGGAATGGAACTTCGACACCCGCATATATTTATACCGTTCCTGGTTCTGGTAATAACTGGATGATTGACAATCTTTATGCTACAACTTGGCAGGCTCTATATACACCTGTAAATTTACAGTATATAGTATTTGGCAGAGCTACAAAATTTAAAATTGAATTGAACCGTAAATATTTGGTGAGTTGTACCTCAAACGAAAAGACATGGACAATGGTTCATGAACTAGGACATGCACTTACTTTAGGGGATAATCCTTCAAATACGACTACTCCAGATGCTTCAATAATGAATTATGGATCTAATAGACAAAATTATACTCCGCGCGCAGATGATATAACGGGAGTAAATGCTACTTATTAAATTTTAGAAGGAGGATTTTTAATATGAAATACAGGATATATATAGTTTTCGCAATACTCTGCAGTTTTGTTCTTGCATTGCAGTTAACAGGTTGTTCTATGGAGCAATCAAGCGCAAGTTATCCTATGTATGCAGATGAAGATGCGATAATTAATACGGCTGATATAATCGTTTTGGGAGAAGTAGTTAAAGAGAATAAGGCCCAAAAAATAAACATTAACCCAAATAAGAATCGAACTGAGAAAGAAAAAGAAGATGACCTTGTAATATATACTGTATCTGATGTAAAAGTAAGCGAAGTAATCAAGGGTAATGTTAAAGTTGGAGATGTTATCCAGATTAAGCAACTTGGTGATAAAGATGGTATAGGCAATAGAGAAGTTTTAAATAATGGTGGATATTATAAAAAAGGAAGCCAATTTTTATTTTTCCTAGCAAGTTTTGAAGATATTTTACCTGGTACACCATATGAAACACTAACTCCAGCTCTTGGGCAAATAGAAATTAATGGCAATAAGTCAAAAGTAAATAAAGAAAATAATATTTTCAAAGACGGAATAGATAAAGATGAATTAGTAAACCATATAAAGGCAAAAACGAACAAAAAGTAGCAACATTATGAATTCATAATGTAAATATTTTTACTTTGGTTCATCTCTTTATAATAGTTTCTGATATGGGTATTTATTCTATTCTACTTTGAACAGAAACATCGCTTTACAAGTTAAATAATTTGTAGAGCGGTGTTTTTTGAGTATCTAAAACTTGTAAGTAGAACATTAAGTGCCCTTACTCAGCACTATTTGAATTCTGCATAGGTATGATTTTTGAGATCATGGATTTATAAGGCAACGCTTTCAAAGTTTTTTGTTTTGGGGGGTCGACTCGTTCTGGAGGATGACAGTTGGAGCAAGTATTGTACTTCATTGCATATTCATGTTTTCATTCACCTTTGCAAGTTATATTAGTTTGGAGCGGTTTGCAGGTAGTGATATTAGTTTTTTTACCAACTTCGAGGCTTACTGGGGTCCGACAGAACGTTCACTCATTGAAACAACATACCGTCTTCCCCGCAGCATCGTCGATGTTAGCAGTACCTTTGTTTTGAAGAACACTGCACAGGTCGAAAAGAAGCTTCGTACTGTAAGTAGCAATGATAGCTTCTGTTTTGCCATCATCCAAAGCAACAGTGACCGCTTTGTTGGAACAGATCTTAAAGCAAAACTGGGCGTACTTCCCCCCGGAAGCAGTGTATTTCTCATAGGTCGGTATAATCAGGATATCACCCCGTTCTTATCTGACGATCTTCAGATTCGCAACGACATACATACAGAAAGAAGAATCATAACATATTCACAGCGTAAAGACCTGCAGATCGAGTTCATGTCTGCACACAAATCGAAAGGACTTCAAGCCGACTATGTCTTTATTATCAACAATCGGAATGAACGTCTTGGATTTCCCAGTAACATACAGGATGATAGACTGCTCGAATTGGTTCTGGAGAAGAAGGAAGAATACTCCCACGCGGAAGAACGCCGCTTGTTCTATGTTGCTATGATACGCGCAAGGAAATTTGTTTGGTTTGTAGCCATTAAGGATAAGAAGTCAATATTTTTGTCCGAAATCGAAAGAACGTACGGCGAAAAGATTAAGGATGAAGCACGAAAATGCCCATCATGCAATAGCGGCAGATTGGTGTATCGCAAGGGGCAATACGGTACATTTTGGGGTTGCTCAAACTATCCAGACTGTAAACATACCCAAAAAGCAGTTTGATCATTATTAACGAAAACCACCTATTAATTTAGAGGGTAAAGAAGTAAATTTAATTGAAAGAGTGCATTTAGGAGACGGAACAGGGATCCTTTGGAAACAAACAAAGAATTAATATCTAGGTATCATAATTATTGAAGCGCCAAAACATTTAAGAAATTAGTAATTAAGTGGTGGTGGGTGTCAAAATGAGCCAATATTCAAATTTTGAAAAATTCTCTGGAGGTATTTCGTACTTTTGCATATCAGTAGGGTGCGGAACTATTTTTAAGTTTGTTTTTAATCATATAGGCACTATAACAAAATCACAAGGATTAGGTTCAATTGCTGGAATTACTGTAGTTGTATTAATCTTTGCTTCTATTATTCGAATTCAAAGATCCGATAATAAGCAATTCCAAATCAAAATTAAAGAACTCCAAAAAGAGAGAGATGCTTATGCTAAAGTAACATTTCAACTTATAAAGAAGGAATATAACGAAAAGTTTTATATAGCAATAGAAGAAGACGATTTTGAAGCATTAGAGAAACTTATACCTCCTGAAGAATTTTTGGATGGTTTAAAGGATGGCTTTGTAGAATTCAAAAAAGTCCATAATAATGCTAAGACCTAGATTCACGCTGTGAATAGAACTTATTTAATATTAGTATTTAGGACGATAAAGGAAATTGTTATAGAGCTAACATGTATAAAAGTGCATTTTGAGTAGTTGAATGTTAAGTTAAAATCGTCCAGTAAGCATAGACTTTCATGTCAATAGACTGATTAATACATTAGCGTTGCATTAAATCTATAATAAAAAGTCAATGTAAATAATTTGCTGGCATAGCCTTCACATAGAAGGGAATTCTGCCACATGCTAGAGAAAAGGGGAGTGACCACCTAAGCCCAAGCAATAAAAAATCAAAAAACTTAATACGATTAACTGACTTTATATCTGCGTAGCACAGCTTCAAATTCTTGTTTCCAATTGAACCTCTTTTGCTTAACTTTAGGCGGTGGCCTTTTAGGGCTCAAGTCCTCTTGAAGCTGTATAAGAGTATTCCAAGGTCCTTTGGCAATAAGCCTTACTGTCTTTAGAAAGTCATGTTTAGTACCTACTAGGATATGCATTAGTAGCAATAAGCAATAAAGTGTAAGTGCTGAGTAAACCTGGTTAAGTACAGCATTAAAGCTGCTTCCAAAGAACTTCTTGATTTTAAGGTGCTGTTTGATCCACTTGAAGAAGGTTTCTATAGTCCACCTTAAACGGTATATCTGGGCGATTTCTTCCGCAGTGAGATCAAAACGGTTTGTAATTATATAAAATAATTCACCGTTTGATGAGTCAATTACTTGGATAGCCCTGATAGGATGATGCATTTGAGTACTTTGACCCCCAAGGATAACTTCTTTGTCAGATAAAATAGACCCACCTTTAAGAACAGCGTTCTCATTCATAACCTTCATGATGGCGTTTTTCTTAAGCCTTGATACAAAGAAGATTCCTTCCCTGCAGTACCTATCAAATTCTTTGTAGTCAAGGTATGCTCGGTCAAAAAGGTATGTTATGCCTGGTTCTTTGACAAAGTTTTTCATTTTCTCTTTGTCATGAATAATACCTTCAGTCATAACAATACTTTCGGGGCATCCAAGAAGTATATCGTAGAGAGTATGAATCTTAACTGCCGCAGTTTTATCTCGATATTCTGCCCAGGGAAATAAAGATATGCAAAGACTTACAGTAGTTGAGTCAAGTGCCTTAAGCATTCCCCAACTTCCTGGGATGATTCGTATTCCGTTATGCTTCTTCAGCTTAGCAAGAGAAGCCTCAAATATCTGTTTAAAAATTACTGTGTCACGTGCTCTATTTGCACGAGATATTTGTGAAGCGCTGATAGTTCCTGTGTACTCCTGAAGTCTTTTGTCTGCTACTATGCCTGCTTCAATATCCCTAAGACAGGTAGTTCCAGTCAGATGAGCATACATCATCGTATTAAGTTGCCGAAGAACAGTGAACTTTTTGGTACCATGTTCAGCACCTGTTTCAGTAATAGCCTTTTCCAAAATGTTCTTTGGTAAAAAGCCTGTTAATGTTTCAAAAATTGTAGTACAATCAGCCATGTTTGTTAGCTCCTTTGTTAATGGATGTGGTTGCTTGGTCGCGAACCCACTTGATATTAACAGAGGGGCTTTCATATTTTCTACAGGTAAATATTATTACTTCAACCAGAAAGTATGGGTTGAAATTTTTAAAAAAACTTTATGCAACATTAATGATGAAGGCTAATTTAAAATATAAAAGAAATAAAAGTATATTTGCATATATTGATCCACCTTATTACAAAGAAGGTCCAGGACTTTACCGATTCTACTTTACTCACAAACAACATGTTGAGCTAGCAAAATTTATAAAGCCCAAATTATTTCCATGGCTGATTAGTTATGATGATGTTGATGAAATCAGAAATATATATGAAAGAAGTTCTTGTATCAATTTATATATGGACTATTCTGTAAAAACATCAAAAAAGGGAAAGGAATTGCTAATCTCTAATCTTACCATACCTCCAATAGCTCAAGATAATGAAATAGAGACTGTAATGTAAATATTATAAATGCCGCTTTCTCGAGGAAATTTATATGGTTAGTTGAAATTTACAAAGGTATACATTTTTGGTTGATTTTAAAAGTGACGAAAGAGTATTTATTTTGTGTTCAGAAAGATTTTAAATGATATGTGAATATATTCAGAAATAGATATGCCTTTTTGAATACAGAATACCCTTACAAAGGAAAACGGATTTATTGTTGCTGACTTCAGTGCCATTGAGGCTCGTTTTTAGTGCGGAACGAATGCGGAACTTAGTAGCAAAAAATCAGTAAAAGTTACTAAATAATAAAAATGGGCAAAAGTTGCAGATGTAGTAATATGAACGAGTGCAACACTTTACCCAAGTTTACAATAAGTAGAGCAATTCACTCGTAATGAATAGGTCGAGGGTTCGATTCCCTCCAGTGGCTCCACACTAAAAGTCTGAAACTTAACGGGTTTCGGGCTTTTTTGTTTGTAGTAGTATTTTGATTTAAAGCCCTGTTTCATTTAGCTCATTTCTGTTGTATAATCATTATATAAGAATTTGCATTGTACTTATAATCAGTTTTCAAAAGCTGTTATTGATGAATTTGTGCCCATTTGAGTAAATGCAGCCAATTCTTAAAATACATAAGATTTTTTAGAGGAGATTTTAATATGGGTTTTATGGATAAGTTGTTTGGTTCAAAAAAAGATCAAGAAGAATTGAAAGAAGTACAGACTGAAGAGAGAAAAGAAGAGGGAAAAGAAGAGGAAGTTAAAATAACAGATGAGAATGAATTAGTTATAAAGCTTTTGAAGAAAAAGCTTTCACAAATAAGTTTTCAGGTAGACGACAATAAAGAAATGGCTGTAATTCCTGCAATTGGCACATCAATCAAGGCTGCAATAAGAGGCAAAAATCAACAGGAAAATGGTATTATAATTCATATAGATTTTAGCATTTCCAATAATGAATTTGGAGACGAAGGAATATTTGAGTCTCTAGCAGGCATTGGAAAGGGAAATAATTTAGAATCGGCTATAGGCAATTGCTTGGATGCCTTTATGGTTAGCGTTTTTAAAGCTGTTTCCGAATCTTTGCAAGACAACCATAACCCAAACCTGGATATAGAAACTACTTCAAACGGCCTTGAAAGAATATGGCATCCGCATGTGGGGCCTATATTGGCACAGGGCTTTGAAGATTTAACAGGTCAAAGTAATGATCGTATTTATAACCTTTTGAAGGATTTAATAATAAAGCGCTTGAATAATAAGAGGTATTATTGGATAAAGGTCTTTGCGTCAAAACAAGTGAATGGAAAGCTGGCTTATCAATGTCTTTTGAACAACAAGCCTTTTTTGGAGGCAGAAAGAATTATTGAAGAATACATAAAAGGTTGGCCTGCAAGTAATAGTTATATGGCAGAAATGCAATATATAGTAATCCGGCAGTCGGACAAATCATGGAATGAGAGCAGAGAAAAGGATATAGAAAAGGAAAACTTTGATAAAAAGTGTGCTGAATATGCAATTAGTGTATTTGAGGACTACAGCCCGGATGATAATGTTGAGGGGCTTATAAATAAAATTGCAGAGTTTACAAAGGACATTAACATGGCATGGGAATTTTATTGGTTTATCCCGGCTATATATTGCCGTGTTTTATTAGGAGGGCCAAAATACTCAGATACGGTCGTATTGGTGTTGCCTGACGATAGGAAAATATATAAGAAGCTCTATGATTTTGAGTCTTATGTAATTGGGGTTGACGTCGTACTTCAAAGAATTCAGACGAATCAAAATCAAGAAAAATTTCAAAAGGTATTATTCCTATCAGACGAATTTAAGGCGTTACAACAGGCGTTAGCGGGTGGAAGCAGGCCTCAGGACCTTCAGGCGGTTCCAATGGTTTTGATGGCACCTTTGAGTTATGTTGTAAAGGACTAGTACTTTTAACGTAACTAATTTCTGATATTTTATAATATAAAAAAGGTGGCATTGGGATGGAAATCTTTATGCCACCTTTTTTAATGTTAAGGGAATTTATATTTTTTGTTCTATGGAATATTGGGTGGGGGATTTTAAATCCTGGATGCAATTATGGACTTTATGTCATTTACCAGGTTGATAGAAGCTTCTATCTCCACTTTTCTTACCGAAACACTTTCAATATTGCATCCGATAGGAATTTCTTTTTCTATTGAAAAATCCAGAAGCTCACTGAAAATAGCCTTTGAAAGTGAAACGTATTTATTCAGAATATCTTCAGAATTCATCAAATCATTTTCAAGCCACCTCGGTATGCTGATTCCCAGCCACTTCATGAATTCGAGCGTTTTTAAAGAACCGCATGGCGAAAAAGTAAAGAGAATAGGAACCATTTCTATATGGTTACTCTTACAGTAATAGTAATAATCCGATAGAAAATCTTTGGCTGCTTCAATATTATAAACGGCTTGAGAAATAAAGTATTTACAACCGCTTTCCAACTTACTTATTATTCTTATATGCTCTTCTCTATTTTTCATATGCCTTTCCGGAATGGCAACTCCGCCTAAAATAAGATTTGGGTTAGTAGCCTTGCAGATTTCATATGCTTGCGATAAACGCAGCGGAACCTTTTGATTTCTAGACGCTGCTCCAACGAAAACAGAAAACATATCCTTCCCTGCATCTGATTTGATAAGTTGGCTGAATTGACTGTGCGAATATTTGCCTACGCATCTGTAAATTATTTTAGGCACCGCTAAATTCTTAAGATACTCGTTGCTATATATTAATGGATCAATGGTTTCTAAAAATGGGAAGGGTCTGCTATCTTCAATTCTGTCCTTTTCGTCCTGTATATCATAGATAACTAAACCATCTATATCGAGATCCTTTATTCTCTCAGTTTGCTTTTCTGATATTTCTTTAATTTTTTCCTGTGAGTTGACCGCTTTTGGAGGGGTCAATCCATAAGTAACAATACCAGGTCTTCTATTTAAAATTTTCTCTTTTAACATCATAATCTCCTTTTGAAGGTTATAGGTAATAGCCAACATTTTATTTTATTATAGCATCATCTTCGGATCTATTGCATACTTTTTTGATAATGCAAATAGGTAAATAGTTATGATTATTTGTACTAATCATAACAAAATTCTATCTTAATTTAAGAATTTCGTAAAAGTTGATGATTGTACCAAAAAATCGACTATAGTCGAATGTCTATTTTGTAATATATAATATTTATTATTAGATAAAAGTTAATAATATTTTCAAATATAATATAAATATTGAAGGGGAGGTATGGTAATGAAAAAGGGATCAAAAATAAGAAAGGTACAAGCAGTATTTTTGGCGATTTGTATTTTTGGCACGTTGTTCACAGCGCCTGCTTATTCAGAAACTACAACAACAGATGCTACAACTGTAAATGATTACAATTTTGCCAAAGCACTTCAAATGTCTTTATATTTTTACGATGCAGAAAAATGTGGTAGAGGTATAACAGATGGAAGGCTTGAGTGGAGGGGTGACTGCCACCTCGAGGATGAGGCGGTTCCGCTAATACCAATGGAATCAAAAGAAAGTCCTGGTACAAACATGTCACAAGCATTTATTGACAAATACAGAGAGTTTCTTGACCCAGATAACAATGGAACGTTGGATCAAGGCGGAGGAATGCATGATGCAGGTGACCATGTAAAGTTTGGCCTTCCTCAAGGATATGCTGCATCAACCCTTGAATGGGGATTTTATGAATTCCGTCAAGCTTTTATCGATAAAGGCTTAGAAGATCATATGATTGAGATTTTAAGATGGTTCACAGATTATTTCTTAAAGTCTACATATATGGATGCAGATGGGAATGTAATTGCGTTTTGTTATCAGGTTGGAAATGGAGATGTTGACCATTCCTACTGGGGTCCACCCGAACTTCAGCAGCAAGTAAGACCTGCATTCTTTGCTACTTCAGAAAATCCTGCTGCCGATCAGTGTGCGAATGTATCAGCAGCGTTATCAATCAGCTATCTGAATTTTAAAGACTCTGATAAGGAATATGCAGAGAAGTGCCTTACAACAGCAAAAGCCCTTTATGAATTTGCAAAAAAATATAGGGGAACGGGTTATTCCGGCGGTTACTACGGATCAGCCTATGATGATGACGAAATGTCATGGGCAGCTGTTTGGTTAAATATTGCAACTGGAAATAAACAATACATAGATGATATAGTTTCTGTTAAAGATGGAAAATATACAGGTTATATGAAGAAGATTATAGTCAATGAGCAGAATCACTGGCAGAACATTTGGGTACATTCATGGGATGTAGTTTGGGGTGGCGTTTTTGCAAAACTTGCACCTATAACTAATACTGATAGAGATTGGTATATTTTTAGATGGAATAATGAGTACTGGGCAAGTATACAGCATGAAAATGCAAGCGATACAGCATATCTTAAACCATCACCTGCAGGTTTCAAAGTAGTAAATACATGGGGGTCTGCAAGATACAATTGTGCAGCACAGCTTTGCTGTCTTGTATATAGAAAGTATACTGGCCGTGAGGATTTTTCCGAGTGGGCAAAAGGCCAAATGGAATACATAATGGGTAATAACCCTCTAAACAGGTGTTACATAGTAGGATATGCCGAAAATTCAGCTAAACACCCACATCATCGTGCTGCTCATGGTTCAAAAACAAATAGTATGGAGGTGCCTACAGAGCATCGACATACGTTGTGGGGAGCTTTGGTAGGAGGTCCTGATGCTGAGGATGTACATGAGGATATCACAACAGATTATGTGTATAATGAGGTTGCTATAGACTATAACGCTGGATTTGTAGGTGCGTTGGCAGGGCTTTGCACATACTTTGGACAGGATCAGGAAATACTAAAAGATTTTCCTCCAAAAGAAGACCCGGTTGATGTATATTATACTGAGGCAATGCTTGAACAGGAAAATAAAGAGAGGACTCAGGTAACAATTAAACTATACAATGAGTCTGTTCATCCTCCACATAGAGAAGGAGACATGAAAGTACGTTATTACTTTGATATAGACGAAATGCTTGATGCCGGACAGACGGTTGATGATGTTGAATTGCAGATTATGTATGATGAGAACGATTCAAGCTACGGAGGACCTATTAAATACAGTGGGCCGTTCAAATGGGATGATACTGGAGTATATTATGTAGAGTTTGACTGGTCGGATTATGAAGTTTACGGCACACGTAATATTCAGTTCGCGCTTATTGGAGCACAAGACTCAAATTATAAGTTCCACTGGGATCCTACCAACGATTGGAGCAGACAGGGGATAACAGAAGAATTTGTAAAAAGCAAATATATACCAGTGTATAACAATGGTGAGCTGGTATTTGGATCAGAACCTCCCAAGGGAGTAGCTACACCAACTGCAACGCCTGATCCTAATGCTACACCTACTCCTCAAGAGAAGCCATCACTTAAGGTTATGTACAAATATGGATATGCTGATGATGGTATTGAAGGCGTTGGTGATGTAAAAGGAATAATAAAGGTATTAAATAACGGCAAGAAGCCTGTTGACTTATCAACAGTTTCAATTCGTTACTGGTATACAAAGGATTCAAATTCATCGCAAGATTATGTATTTGATTACATTAAAGTTGATGCTGAGAAGGTTGAAGGAAATTTTGTTGAAATTTCAAAACCAGTTGACACTGCTGATAGTTACTTTGACATAAGTTTCAAAGATGGAGCAGGTGTAATTGGCCCTGGTTCTGATAGCGGAGAAATTCAGTTCAGAATTTCCCAACAAGGGTTACCATATTCACTGTCAAACGATTATTCATTTAATGCTGATGCGGAAGGGTATATTGAAAATTCCAAGATAACGGTATACGTTAATTCGGAACTGGTTTATGGCATAGAACCTGATGGAGTGACTACTCCAACTCCAACACCTGCACAATACGTATATGGTGATGTAAATGGCGATGGTTCGCTAAACTCAATAGATTTTGGAGTTATGAGGAAGTATTTGCTTGGAATGATAAAAGAGTTCTCTTATGAAAATGGTTTGAAAGCTGGAGACGTTGACGGAAATGGTATGTTCAATTCGCTGGATTTTGCTTATATGAGACAATATATGCTGGGCATTATCTCAAAGTTTCCGGTACAAAAGTAATAAACCTGCTACAAAAGGCATCATCTTGTAGAGGGTGATGTCTTTTCGCTTTCTTAATCATCGTATTTGCAGTTGATCGGAGAGTGATATATAAAATTTTCGCTTGTATTATGACGAAAAATGTAGTAAAATATTGGTATATAATCTTTTGTATTTTTGTTTCTTCTATTCAAAAGTTTTGTTTTATCTGATGCTTAAGTAATTTTAGCAAAAAGAGCTTATTACAGCAGTCTTGCCGCCAGATTCACTATTTTTAATTGCAATAGGTAAAATTTATTTATATCGCAGTGATAACTGTCATCAATGGCTTGGGATTTGTGCTGGATAAAACTGCGGAACTATATTTGGCAAATTATTATAATATATAGTGAAGAATGTTATTTACACAAATAGATGGTGCCGGTTTGGTTAAAAATGTTTAGGAGGTATTCTTATGAGTATTTTTGGAAGGGACTATAGGAAGGTTAAGAATTATGGTCCGGTTAAGAGAGAACGATGCAATAATTGCTGTAATGAATCAACATTTCAGTTACAAAAGTTGTCAACCTGGTTTACACTGTTTTCCATTCCTATAATACCATATAGAACAAACTACCTTCTGGTATGCCCTATTTGTAAAAATTATGAGGAAATTGATAGTTCAGAATTTCTTGATTATGTAGATCTAATTCAAAGCCAGAAAGAATCAGAAAACCAATTGCTTTCATCTGACGGCTACATTACTGAAAGCGGCGCAATATACCGTACGGAAACTCAATTAAACTTTATAAGGCAAATGAAGGAAATTGAAATGGAGCGGGAAAAAAGAAATAGCTCAAATGAGTGATAATAACTTTTGCTTCAGGTGGAGCCAAATTTCCACCTGAAGCTACCATAAGTGTTTTTACAAAATGAGGTCACAGATTTTCCTGTGATTTGCATAAATTCTTTGCTTCTCGGCGTTCTTTTTTAATATTTTTCTTATTATCATTATCATGTACCCTTGTTACTGGGTTCAGCTTCCAGGTGCCTCTGATTTCTTTCATTAATTCAATATTACTTTTTTTCTTTTTCATTTCATAATGCTCCTTTAATGGTGTTTCAAAAAGTCCTTACCTATTTTGTCTTAAATTTATAGTTCTAAAAATCAGCTGATCTGATACATTCTGTCTTTACTTTTAAATGAACGCACAATTTTTTTTATGCTGTCTTCTGATAGATGATATGAAGCCGCCAGGTCTTTTGTGGTGTGTCCTTTTTCATATTTATTAAATATTTCGGTATTGCGTTTGAGTATGAGAAACTTTGTACCGTTTAATTCACCCCAGCCAGCCCTTTTTTTGTCTTTTTTCGGTATATATATTATTTCACCCTGAATATATTTTTGTAGCTCATGCAAAAGTTTAGGTGGAAGGATAACCTCCCCATTTTTGTACATCAACGATGAAAACCTCCCTTGTGTTGGATATAAAATTATTTGTAATTGCTATAGTCCTCATCGTGCCACCTCCTTTCAATTTTTTTATTTTTGTATTTTTGTTTGTTGGATTAATAAAAAATCCATGGAATAATAACCACCATGGATTTAAAATCTTATCTTTAGAATGCGTAGAAAATGTGATTGAACCATTAAAAAAACACGATAACCTTACCGTGTTAGATGTTTTTAATCTTTTCACAAAGCTTGTTATATAAATAACTTAGGTGATGGTTATATCTTATGCTCAAAAGCATAAAGGTTGATCAGAAGAAAACGGGATAAATGGCATAAAACTAAATTAATATGCAATCTTCCAATCCAGTATTAAATTATATTGAAGTCACCTTATAAATATTAATAATAGCTATCACCAATTTAACACTCCAATCACCTGAATTTAGATACATACAATTATTATATTACAATGGAAAATGTATGTCAAACTGAGTTTGATTTGTATGAATTTGCCTGTACGTGAAGGCCGTAACCTTCACGTACAAGTTTTTTCTAGGTGTTAAACCACCCTATACTTTTCAAATTAACCATCTCCTTTCATGAGGATTTAGCCGGCTAAGTTAATTATCTCACCATTGATAAAAGATTGAAAGGGAAAGAATGGTTATATAAATATTTGCTTTGCCTCTTTCATTTTACTCCAAGAGGCTAAATAAAAGAGCACCCTGTAAGGGTGCTTAAGACATAATGTTTTAAATATTTTTAATTATCTAAATCTGTACCAAGATGCTTGGCAAACAGTTATAAGCTGTGTAGCTATAGCTGTTCCAATAATCAAACCAAATACTAACCTAGACTTGATATTTTTAAGTATTTTACCTCCCAATAAATAGATTGCGCTATTTTTATCTTAGAAGCGCACAATCACAAAATGAAATCAAAAATCTCTAAAATTATAATTCTATAATTTCTATAGTTCTGGTTAAAATCTCTAAATCTATTAGTCTCTAGTCTTTACATTTATTTTATATGTATTAAAATCTAAATTTCTAAATTTTATAATCTAAAACTAAAATTATCTCTCTAAAGTACTTTATCTCCCCTAAGACCTTAAAATTCTCCCCGATTCGTAAAAAATTCTATTTTTATTATTCATAAAAATCTCCCCTAAAGCAAATAACAAAGAATTAGACTAAAGAATTAATAGACATAAACTTGTGTCAAAACCTATGATCAGAATTTTGTGAAGAAAGTTAATTAACTTTCTGACGCCTCCTTCCGATAAAATTTGATTTATGTTTATATTATAAGTTAACAAAGATAAGAAATAAGATACTTTTTAAATAAAGTGTAAGAGCATTTATGTTTGCCTTATGTTTTTATTATACAGCAGAAAAAAATCGAATTGAAGATAATAAAATTCTTTTTATACAATAAAATATTAAGGTGACATAAAATGTTGATAGGAGG
The DNA here is from genome assembly GCF_000179595.2 of Acetivibrio cellulolyticus CD2. Taxonomy (NCBI): domain Bacteria; kingdom Bacillati; phylum Bacillota; class Clostridia; order Acetivibrionales; family Acetivibrionaceae; genus Acetivibrio; species Acetivibrio cellulolyticus. The sequence goes on from NZ_JH556657.1 coordinate 550,061, forward strand.
CATGTTTTGCTCATAAGTACAAGACAAACTGGTTATAATAATAAAAATTGTTTGGAGATGATATTAATATGGATAGTAATAGGGCTAAAAAGATAATGGAATCAAATGGAGTTATAGAAGTTTTATATCAGGGATCTCCGGTTTGGATAGAAAATGTTTTGGATAATAATACTGTTCAGGTATCTAATATCCAAACGAATGATAAAAAGGATGTTCCTGCATATATGCTTGTAGAAAAAGATTTGCCGCACAATATATAGAAAACAATACTAATAGAGGCAGAAATATTATATTGATAATAAATGTTTTATGCTTTATTATTAATAACGCATGAATTAAACCCTTAATTAAGTGAATTTTAGCATCACTTAAAATATGATAATTAGGTAGTGAGCTGATACCAAACTAGCTGAATTAGTTAGTTTGGTATCAGCTCCTTTTTTAAACTGTTATTTTAATAAATTTGTGAGAAAACCAAGTGAAGTTCCGGTTTCTAATATATGCTCAAATAAATGAAATACGGGAAAAAGAGCCAATAAAAATATTTCAAATAATATGAGCCTGTTTTCTGTTTGTTTAAAGCTTAAATTTGAGTAGAGATCCAATAAATCATGCAGACTATCTATTTTGCCATTTACAACACTTAAGCGTTCATCTAGTTCGTAATACTTTGAAATAATATCATATATATCCCTAAGTTCTGAAGTTTGCTCCACAAAGCCTGGCCTATCCAGAATTCTAATACTATGGATACTGTCATATTCAAAGCGCAGCATTTTGGAAATCAAAACAGAGGATTTCTTTCTGTAAAATCCAAGACGGCCTTTTTGCAAATATGTAATGAACTTTTCGGCATCATCCAGAAGCATGTTTAAGTCCGATTCAAAACTGGAGAGCTCTGTAGACTTTGCAAGAATTATCGAAGTGACATGTATAAGAGTATCGCTATAATCATATTCAACATTGCTGTTTTGCCAGAGGTTGATTTTTTGGTTTGGAAGAACTTTTATATAGTGGATTTCATAGTATTTATACAATAAAGAGTAGTTAATCTTACTGCCAAAAGATTCAATGTACTTAATAAAAGTATAGATTTCATCATCTTCAAAATTGGCAAAGGAAATACATCCATATTTAAATATATAGACATGTTTGTTTTCGGTATTGTATTTTAAGACCAAATCCAGTTCGTTTCCACTTAAAGTAATATATTCATCCCATCTGAATTTCATGGGAGTGCCAAGAAGCTCTACGATTTTATCCAATGGAAGAACAGGTGCAACCTTAACGCTTTTAATCTTTATGCTTTCCATTTTATATAACCCTCTACTTTATTAAGTCTAAAACCATAAGAACAATCTCTATAACGATCAATAAAACTATAACCCATTCTACAAACAAGCCTCTTATGGAATGAGAAATAGAGGAAAAACCTTCGATAAGGCTATTTAAAATATTCGTTTTTTCCTTAAGTATTATATAACGATCATTCAACTCGAAGAACTCTGCCATCTGGTTGTAGAATTCTTCTGCCTGAATACTTCCCCAAGTTATATCTGGCTTATCTAGAATCATTATATATGCCAATGTATTATACTCATGCCTGACAATTTTTGAAGTAGTATTTGCGATTTCTTTATTACCCACATTTAGCTTCCCTTTTTCCAATTTGTCAATCATTGTTTCAAGTTTATCGACGATTTTGCCGAGTTGCTCTTCAGTTTTTTCCAAGGCAACAGATTTTGCTATGACTGTTGAAATAAGTTCGGGGTAAAATTCTTCGAACTTTGGTACCAGAACATATTTATCTGTAAGCTCGATTTTTGAATTGGCACGGACTTCTAATTCATAGTCATCGCTGTATTTTTCATAACCTTTTATATCAATATCCGCTTTATTGCGTTTTAAATACTCCATGAAGGACAACTCGTCGCTAGTTGTGCAGTTAATAAATACAATGCTTCCGAAGGAAAACACCATTACTTTCTGTCCATCTTCTAAAGATCTTCCCAGAATTGAGCTTAGTATACCCCCGAAGAGTACAAGTGGCTCTTCCCATGTGTATTTCTTAGGAATATGGCATTGATCAGCGATTTTGTTTAGTTCAATTTCGTTTGTTATCGCATAGGCTTTAAATACTATTCTGTTCAAAAATATTCACCAGCTTTCAGGGTATAGAATTATAATTATATTATTGTTATTTTACAAGGATATTAAAGTTAAGAAATAATATTCTTCTTGAAAAGTTTTTTACAACTTTTATAAATACAATTTTATAGATTATTTTGTATATCTACGCTTCTATTCTATCATAGCTTATCTAAAAAGTAATTATTTTATTACATTTTTAAGTTTTCTAAAAACTTTTTAAGATGAATAGTAAAAGAAGGAATTTTTGATGCTCGTATAGAAATATATTTAGAGTTCAATTTATAATAAAAAGGCATATATTTCATTTCGACTTTAGGACATTTGCTTTGCAAATTCCTCAAACAAAAACTACAAAATGGAGGTACAGTATGGAGTTAAAACCAGGTGATATTGTATCAGTAGCGCATTATTCAGAAGATACTTCTTTTCAGAGCATAGTTCTTGATGTGGTAGAGAATGAAGTTTTATTGAATCTTCCAAAAAAGTTTTCTATTTACAATCTATTTGAAAATGATCCAGTAGTTTTAGGGTTTCGGGCTGGTTTGGAAATATATGCGGCAGAATGTTCTATTAGGATTATCAATGTTAAAGACAGTAGTATAGCACTAAAAGTTGATAATATAGAATTTGTTAAGGAGAAAAGGATTTTTGAGAGATTTCCAGTATCTCTATATGCAGATATAAGAACGCATGAGGATGGGAACAGAAAAATTGCATGTATCAGTAATATAAGTTTGGATGGGCTGGCTATGGTATCGAGAAATGAGTTTTTTGAAGAGGATACGATAGATTTTGATATATATATAGATAAGCGGATTTTAAGGCTGTCAGGAAGTGTAATATGGAAGGAAAAGATCTCTGGTAATTTTCAGTATGGTATAAAGATAATTTACCAGGATTTTAATACAAAGAATTCACTAAAGCTTTACATGAATATTTTGAAAAATGAACAGGAGAAGGCTATAATGCTTTTGAAAGAGTAAAAGTGAATATATAATATATAAATTATGTAATTGTTCCAAAAGGAAACAAACAAGAAAGGGGTTTTTGTCAGAATCTCTTTTCTTGTTTGTTTCTTACTTTTAGGTATGTGCATTAATTACCTACTATTTCTTTTTGCCAGGCATATTCTTGTTGTTTGCCTTAGCGCCTAAATCTTTAAATGCTGGATCCCTGTTTTCCCCAAGTTGATCGTTGGCAAACTCATACAGGCCTGATGGGTTTTCAATAGATGGCTTGGTGTTCTTATTTTTAGCAACATCTTTTTTACTGGACATAAAAATCACCTCCTATTTTTATTGTTAATAGTTTTCCTGTTTATTTAAAAGAAATACAAAAAATAAAGTTGGTTTACTTAGGAAATTTTATAAATGACGGAGTTGTAAAGGTTTAATTAAAATACTATAATAATTAATGATATCTAGTGAATATTTTAAATTGGTTTGTTATAATGAAATTGTTTAATGGCAATAAATCTCGGAATTAGAGACGATATTTTGTTGTTTATGCATGAAATCTGTTTTTAGGTAAAATAATTACAAAAAAGTTCAAATATCATTGTTGCAATCTTTTGATAATATTGGTATAACTGGATGAGGTTTGCTATGGCGAATAGAATTCTAATTAAGGTACAGTGTTTTTTAGTATTGATCATAATAGTTTTAATTAATGGGATTTCGGTATTTGCTGTGAGTGAAGCACCCGAAATTAAGGGTGTATCCGCAATACTTGTTGAATCTAAAAGGGGACAGGTATTATTTGAAAAGGAGTCTAAAAGCAGGCTTCATATATCAAGTGCAAATAAAATGATGACAGCTCTGTTGGCATTGGAGAAAGTTGGTTCAAAGATTGATACACCCGTAACTATTAGTAAAAATGCCGCAGCAGCCCAAGGGTCTATACTGAATTTAGAAGTGGGAGGAAAATATTCTATTCAGGATTTGGTCTACACTGTAATACTTACGTCTGCAAATGATTCGGCAACAGCTCTGGCTGAGTATGTTGGGGGAGATTTTCAGTCATTTGTAAATATTATGAATGATAAAGCCCGTGAACTTAAAATGACAGATACCAATTTTACAAATCCTACTGGATTGTATGATGAAGCACAATATACTACTGCTTATGATCTTGCTGTCTTAACCAGGTTTGCATTATCAAATCCATACTTTGAGCATATGTTTTCTTCTCAGGCTAAGTTATGGACCAATCAGGGAAAGGTAGAGGTTATCACAAACAGCAATAATCTTTTCTGGAGTTATAATGGTATTGACGGTGGTAAAACAGGATACAATGAAGTGGAGCGTCAAACCGCTATAACTACGGCTACAAGAGATAATTTGAGAGTTATAAGTATTGTATTGGATTCTCCGGAGAAGAGTGTATATGACGATTCAACAAAACTGCTTGACTATGGATTTAACAATTATAAGACAGGTGTTCTGGTTAAAAAGGATCAAACATTGAAAAGCATATCTGTAGGAGATAAACCTATAGACTTGATTAGTCCTATAGATGTCTATTATACTTTTCCGATAGGAGAAGACTATATAAAGGCCATTGATCTAAAGCTTAAAGAGGGTATCGAACTACCTGTCCTCAAAACTGAGGTTGCAGGAACTATGAAGTATATACTTAAGGATAATACCGAAATTGGTATAGATTTGTATCCTGCAGCTAATGTTTATTCGTCTGTAGACATGTTCTCTTCTATGGTTAAATATATGATTGAATATAGAGATATTACAATTTTGCTGTTTATTTTGGTTGGAATAGAAGTTATTCTTGTTTTAGTAAAAATATTCAAGGGGTTAAAAAATGCTTTAACAAAAGTATTATCAAGATCAAAAATATAGGTGGTTTATATAAAACTTGGAAATCTATTGAAAAAGACAGCGCCAAGATGTAAAATTATTAAGACAGAAATATTTACAGAAATATTTTTTGTAAGTGTATTATATTCAATATTACAAGAAATAAATGTGGAGGCATATAATGAAACTTGTTTTTGCTATAGTACATGATGAAGACGGGAATAAAGTCATGAAAGAACTAAATAGCAATGGATTTAGTGTTACGAAGCTATGCTCAACAGGTGGTTTTTTGAAGGCGGGTAATACGACTCTACTTGTAGGGGTAGATCAAGACAAAGTTGATCAGGTTATAGAGATCATTAAGAGCAAATCCAAAAGTAGAAAACAGGTTATTAACTCACCTATTGCACCCATCGATGTAGGAAGTGTTTTTTTGAGTAATGCGGTTGAAGTTGTTGTAGGTGGTGCGACAATTTTTATTGTTGATGTAGAAAGATTTGAAAAAGTATAAATTAATATTTTCTGTAATAATTATATGATAGCGAGTAATTTGGTGTAATTATACCAGTAAGTGTAGAGGTGTATATGGGCTTTGATAGGAAGCTTTCCATTAAGGAAAGGATACAAAAGAGAAGAAAACAAAAAAGGAAAAGATTTTTTATAGTTCTATGTTTTTTACTAATCAGCATTATGACATATTTTGTTATCAATAATGCTTTGGGGCATGACGGGGAGGATCCAGTATTTTCTGATAAAGAGCCTGCACAAAGTACTATTCAGATTACAGCTGCAGTTGAGTCTACTCCGACAGCTTTTCCTGCTAGTGTAGGTGTGGCATCAAGTGTTTCAACTACTCCAGAAGAAACTAACGGAGACAATGTAAATGCTTCTCCAGCAAATTCGGCTGAAAATGATGCAAAAGGGGAAAACAGTTTGGAGGTAAGTAGTAGTGCTCAGGGAAAAGTAAATTATGATAAACTAAAGAGCGATCTTGGACAATATATATCTAAATTTGCAGGCCAGTATGGGATACATTATATTGATCTTGAGAATAATTATGAGTTTGGAATAAATGATACAAATGAATATATAGCTGCAAGTACAGTAAAGGTGCCTCTTAACTATTTCGTATATAAAAAGATAGCTGCGGGAGAGGTTGACCCTAAAAAAACTTTAACTTATACTGAGGGCGACTTTGAGGGTGGCACAGGTATTCTTCAAAATAAGAAACTGGCTGGAAAATCTTTTACTATAAAATATTTGATGGAGTTATCTATTACACACAGCGACAATATAGCAACAAATATGCTATTAAGACATTTTGGAAGAAAAAATCTTAAGAACTATATGAGGTCCCTTGGAGGAACCGTTGTAAAAGACAATAAGAATGTGTCCTGCCCAAAAGACATGGCAATTTATATGAAAGACGTATATGAATTTTGTAATAGTAATGGTGAATTAGGTGAAGAGTTTAAGCATAACTTATGTAACACGGTGTTTAATGATAGGCTGCCAAAGCTATTACCTAAAGAAGTGAAAGTTGCACATAAAGTTGGCAATCAGATCGAAGCTGTGCATGATGTGGGAATTATTTATACCGATAAGCCTTATGTGCTTACTGTTATGTCTAAAGGTATAGTTAGCGAGGAAGAAGCGTGTAACGTTATTGCAGAGATTTCCAAGAAGGTTTACGATGTAGTAAAGGATAGATAATAAACAATAGTATTTTGACAAAATAAAAAGTCCTCTTTTGCAGGGGACTTTATTATTGCTGTAATTTTTTTAGTTACCATATACTCCGGCTAAAATAAAATTGGTATAAGGAAATATTTAGGACCTATTTCCTCGAACGTGATATTCAGAGTATAAACAGAACTTTTAATGGCAACCCGGCTATCTTAGCTTTGACTTTCGTCTCAGCTTTAGACCCAAGGCTTTGCGTCATTGCCTTTCGACAACTTTGCCCTGTTTCATAAGTCACTATTTATATCTCCTTATACCCAAATATAAAGGGGAGTATAATGTACAATATTATTATAACATAGTAAAAAATTACTGTACATTTCGTTTTTTGAATATATTACAGCTTTTTAGTCTATTGAATTAGGTTATGATTAAAATGGTTATATATTTCGTTGATTTTCACCATTTTTCGCATAAAGTAAAAATAAGAATTACTCTCAAAGAACGAGAAAAACACTACTATGCAACAGGGGAGATACGTTCCATACTAGTGTTTTTTGTAGAGATGTAGGATATTAAATTGAAGACGACGTTCATTTATCTTATATATAATATTTCTACATTTTTTTTAGAAATCCTTCAAGAAGAGAAAAATAATTATTTTTATTGTCATCAAAATAAAATATGTTTTTCAATATGCATTTTTTATTATAGAATAGAGATAAAAAATGTATAATTAGTATGTGTCTTAAAGAAAATAAATAAGGAAGTGAGAATACAAATGAAACCTAAAACAGTGCGTATTATTGCATTAACAACAGCTATTTTGCTTTTTATTACATCAGTTGGATTGATAACATTTTCAGCATTTTGGGGAAGGTAGTGATTATTTGGGAAAAATTGTGAGCACATATATTTTTCCTCATCCACCGATAATTGTTCCTGAAGTTGGAAAAGGTGAAGAGAATGATGCCATAAACACTATAAATGCAGCAATAAAAGCGTCAAAAGAAATAAAAAGCCAAAAGCCAACTACTATTATTGTGACAACACCTCATGCACCAGTATTTGAAGATTATGTTTTTGTTTCGGATGATAAGGTTCTTAAGGGCAACTTTGGAAAGTTCGGAAGAAAAGATGTGGGCTTAAGTTTTGAAAACAATTTGAGTCTGGTAAAACAAATTATTTCCTATGCTGGAAATGAGGGTTTAAGTGCTGGAGGAATAGACAGGGCGACAGCTGCAAGATATGGTTTGGAAAATGAGCTTGACCATGGTGCTTTGGTTCCTTTGTACTTTATCACAAAGGAATACAGCAATTTTAAACTTGTACACATTTCAATATCTTACCTTAGCATGGAAGAACTCTATAGATTTGGAATGTGTATAAAGAAGGCAGTTGAAGATTCAGATGAAGATGTTGTTTTTGTTGCAAGCGGCGACCTCTCGCACAAGCTGACCCATGAAGGTCCCTATGGATATAGTGAACATGGCAGTAAGTTTGATGAAATGGTGGTAGACAGCATCAGAGAAAGCAATGTTCAAAAGCTTCTTGGCATTGACGAGGAATTTTGTGAAAGCGCAGCACAGTGTGGTCTTAGATCCTTTGTGATTATGTATGGAGCTTTGGATGGATATGAAATTAAGCCAGAGGTATACTCTTATGAAGGCCCATTTGGTGTTGGGTATTGTATAGCAAAGATTGGTGTTGGTAGAGAGGATAACAATAGAAAAGTTATGGATAAAAGGATTGAAGAAATTCGTAAGAATGAGGATGAATATGTTGCCCTTGCCAGATCCTCTCTTGAGTCATTTGTAAGAGAAGGTAAGATGATTGAAATACCTGACGGACTTCCTAAAGAAATGAAGACGGACAGGGCTGGAGTTTTTGTATCAATCAAGAAAGATGGCCAGCTGCGTGGATGTATTGGGACAATAGTTCCAACAAGAGAAAATATTGCCGGAGAAATTATATATAATGCGATCAGCAGCGGAACAGAAGATCCACGATTTTTTCCTGTAGAATCAAGTGAACTTGAGAGTTTAGTTTACTCTGTAGATGTACTGATGAAGCCTGAACCAATCAACTCCATGCATGAGTTGGATGTTATAAAATACGGAGTAATTGTAAGATCAGGATATCGTTCGGGATTGCTGTTACCGAATCTTGAAGGTGTAAATACACCAGAGGAGCAGGTAGATATAGCACTTCAGAAAGCCGGAATAAGGAAAAATGAAGAGTATTCAATGCAGAGGTTTGAAGTGATAAGGCATAGCGCCTATAATGTATAAATTGTTAAGCACATATTGAAAGACGTGGGAGATAAAATGGACGCAGCAAAAATGGCAATGTACTATAAAAAAATTGAGGATTTAAAGGTGCACTGCTATCTCTGTCCTCATAACTGTGTGATTAATCCTGGAAAACTTGGGGCTTGCAGGGCACGTAAAAATATTGAAGGAGATCTTTATTCGCTTAACTATGGTAAGATAACTTCTATTGCACTTGACCCGATTGAAAAGAAGCCGTTGTATCAATTTAAGCCGGGTTCTATGATATTGTCGGCAGGTACGTTTGGGTGCAATCTTAAATGTTCTTTCTGCCAGAATTGGTCAATTGCCCATGAGCATCCAGATACTTATATGATGACTCCCGAAAGTCTTGTTGCAAAGGCAAGGGAGCTTGAGCATGACGGTAATATAGGAATTGCATACACCTATAACGAACCATCAATATGGTACGAATTTGTATATGCCACTTCAAAGCTTGCAAAGGAAGCCGGGCTATCTAATGTTCTGGTTACAAACGGATTCATAGGAAAGGAAGCAATGAATGATCTATTACCGTTTATTGATGCAATGAATATAGATGTAAAGGCATACACTGCATCATTCTATAATGAGATTTGTAAGGGAACCCTTGACAATGTTAAAGAAACTGTTGAGTTGGTATACGATCGCTGTCATGTTGAGATTACAACTCTTGTAATTCCGACACTTAACGATGCGTTAACTGAAATTTCAGATATGTCAAAGTGGATCTCTTCTCTGTCACCTAAAATACCGTTGCATTTATCAAGATATTTCCCAAACTATAATATGCAACATATACCTCCTACGCCAAAGGAAACACTTGTGAAGTGCAGGGAAGAAGCGCTTAAGTACCTTGAATATGTTTACCTTGGCAACGTTTGGTAATAATAATATTAATATTTCATTAAATTATTAAAAAGTCTATTAACGTATGAAGGCATTAGTGTTAAAATAGTGAGTTATACAGGTGCCTTTTTATTTGGCGCACTTATTGTAAAGTTTTTTTGTGATATATAAGGTATAATGTTTTATACTGATGATTAACTTTAAGAACGTGGGGTTTTCGATGGATTTTATAGATAACATTAATTTTTGGGGAATTATAAGTTTTCTATCCGATAATTTGAGTATTAAAGGACCTTGGGATATTGTAAAAACTATTGTTGATATAAGTATTGTATCTTATGTCATATACAAGATGACAAAGCTTGTTAGGGAAACAAGGGCATGGCAGCTGATAAAAGGTATTTTATTTATATTGATTGCTTCCAAGCTTAGTGAGGTCTTAGGGCTTAGAACTATTTCCTTTATACTTAAAATGATAATCCAATACTTGGCGATAGCTTTGGTAGTGCTATTCCAGCCGGAGCTCAGAAGAGGTCTTGAACAGATTGGAAGGAGCAGATTTAAAAATTTCTTCAACTTTGAGGATGAGGGCTATACTATTAAGGTCAAATCCGATATTGAGGAGATAATCAAGGCTGTTTTTGAAATGTCAAAGACCTTTACAGGTGCTTTGATTGTAATTGAGAGAGAAACAAAAATAGGTGAGATAATAAATTCAGGAATTCAGATAGATTCAAATATTACCTCTGAACTGTTGATTAATATTTTTACGCCAAACACTCCACTGCATGATGGAGCTGTTGTTATCAGAGGTGATAAAATCAAGGCCGCAGCATGTTTTTTGCCACTGACAGAAAACCCTAACTTAAGCAAGGAGCTTGGTACAAGACACAGAGCTGCTTTAGGAATCAGTGAGGTTTCAGATGCTATAGTTGTAGTAGCTTCAGAGGAATCAGGAAAGATATCTGTTGCCTTAAATGGAGGACTGACTAGGAACCTTACATCAGACACGCTTAGAAAGGCCCTAAGCAAAAACCTTTTGGAAAAAGGTGCTCCAAATAAAAAGCTGGGTCTGTGGAAGGTGAAGACGAAATGAGCGATTTGTTAAAGAGAGATTCAACTGTAAAAATTATATCGGTTCTGTTTGCAATATTTCTCTGGTTTTTTGTCTTGGACAGCACAAACCCTACTATTTCTACTGACATGAATATTTCACTAAGGGTTGAGAATGAGGCTGTTCTCAAGGGAAAAAATATTGTTATAAAAAATGCAAATTTTCCTAAAAACGTTACAATAAGTTTAAGGGGGAGAAAAGATAAAATAAGCCGTGTTAATTCTGCGGAGACAGAGGCAGTTGTAGATTTATCTAAGGTTAGTGATGTGACTACTAAATTTTTGTATGTAGAGGTTTATGGCATCCCAGCTGGTGTTTCATTTGAAAGTGTTACACCAAGGGTAGTAAACTTTGAGCTTGAAAAGATAGGTGAAAACCCTTATCCTGTTGAAATCGTGACTACAGGTGAGGCTAAAGAAAAGTATAAGGTAGTTGGTGTAGGTGTTTCACCCCAGACTGTATCAATTGAGGCTACTGATTCTGTTATAAATTCTATTGGTCAGGTAAAAGCTTTTGTGGATATTACAGATATTAAGGATGATAGCGTATTAAACCTGATGTGCAAGGTTTATGATAAGGAAGGCAAAGAAATGCCACAGTTTGACAATAAGTTTGGTGTAGAAGTCAAAGTTGAAGTTGCAAAGGAAGTTCCTGTTATACCTGTCGTAAAAGGAAGGCCAGCTAAGGACTTTGTTGATGGTGTTCACAAAGTAGTTCAGGATAAAGCATTGATATCAGGTGCTTCTGATGTTCTTGATCAGATTGACAACCTCAAAACTGAACCTATAGATATTGAGAATCTTAGTGAAAGCACAATCAAGACTGCAAATATAGTTGTACCTAATGGCGTAAGCCTTGTAAATACGCAGAAGACTGTAAATGTGAGTATAGTAATAGAGCCGCTTGCGGTTAAGAACTTTAAATTTACACCAGAAGACATAATATTGGAGAATGAATTGATTGATGGTTCATTAACTTACAAAATAATGAATACAGATATTAATATAAACATTAAAGGCACAAGTGAGGAACTGGATAAGATAATAGAGAGCGGATTAAAACCATCAATTGATGTAAGAGGTCTTGGAGAAGGAACATTTAAAAGATCGCTAAAAGTAGTATTGCCAGGTACTGTTCAGCTTTCTGAAAATGTAGAATTGGAACTGGTTATTGAGAAGAATGAAGAATAAATAGAGGTTTTTAAATGAAGCTGATTATACACAATATAAAGTTGTCTTTAGATGATGACATAAACGCTTTGAAGCGTATTGCCTCAAAAAAACTAAAGGTAGATTCTAAGGACTTTATAGATTTCAAGATTGTAAAGGAATCTATTGATGCCAGAAAAAAGCCAGATATAAACCTGATATATTCTGTTATGGTTGAAACAGCAAGAAATTTAAAAATAGCAGATAATAATGATATTAGGGTTCTTGAGGACAATTTAGAGGAGCCTTTAACTCATGGAGATAAAAAACTTAGCTTAAGACCTGTAGTAATAGGAACGGGACCTGCAGGCCTTTTTGCAGCGCTTATTCTTTCACAGAATGGCTACAAGCCTTTGGTGCTTGAACGCGGTGAATGCGTTGAGAAAAGGACTGAAATAGTTAACAGCTTCTGGAAAGGCGGAGAACTCAATCCTGAGACTAATGTGCAGTTTGGAGAAGGCGGTGCGGGAACGTTTTCTGACGGCAAGCTTACTACAAGGATTAATGACAGAAGGTGCACAAAGGTGCTTCAAGAGTTTTATGCATCCGGCGCACAAGAGGAGATTCTATACAAAGCGAAGCCCCATATAGGTACTGATGTGCTTAAAAAAGTAGTTGTAAATATGAGAAAAAGGATAATTGACTTGGGAGGAGAAGTCAGATTCAACTCAAAGGTCACTTCTGTTTGTGTTAAAGCTGGTAAAGTTACTGGTGTTGTGGTTAATAACAGTGAGAACATTGACACTGAAGTTGTGATTCTTGCAACAGGTCACAGTGCAAGGGATACATACAGTAGTCTTTTTGAAAGCGGGATAGAGTTTGTACAAAAACCTTTTTCAGTTGGGGTAAGAATTGAACACCCTCAAGAGCTAATAAACAAAGCTCAATATGGCGAGGCTTCAATCCATCCCAGGCTTGGTGCTGCTGATTATCAGCTTTTTTACAAAACTTCCGACAGGACAGTTTATTCATTTTGCATGTGTCCCGGAGGAATAGTAGTAGCATCTGCATCCGAGCCGAATATGATAGTAACAAATGGTATGAGTGAGTTCGCCAGGGACAGGAAAAATGCAAATAGTGCGCTTGTAGTTTCAGTAGGACCTGGGGATTTTGGAGGCAGCCACCCGCTGGCAGGTATTGAATTTCAGAGAATGTGGGAAAGATTGGCTTTTGGTGCTGGAGGAAGTTCTAATGCAGCGCCTGTTCAAAGACTTGAAGATTTTATTGACGGAAGGGTTTCCAGCAAATTTGGAGCTGTTTGTCCAAGTTATACAGGAGAGACAAGAAATGCAGATATAAATACATGCCTTCCGGGTTTTGTAACAGCTCCTATGAAGGAATCAATCAAATACTTTGATGACAGGCTCAAAGGCTTTGGGAGCAAGGATGCACTGCTTACCGGTGTTGAAACAAGAACCTCGTCACCTGTGAGAATTCCACGGACTGATACTCTTGAGGCCACAAGGGTGAGTGGATTGTATCCGACCGGTGAAGGTGCAGGGTATGCTGGAGGAATAGTAAGTGCAGCTGTTGACGGAATCAGGGTGGCAGAACAAATAATTAAGACATATTCAGTGTAGGCTTGGAATAAGATATAACTGCATTTTAATACTCTAAATATGAAAATGATATTTTAGTCACTTGTTTTATTAAATGTATTTAGTTTATAATGTAATACGTCAGAAATTGTCTATGTTTATCGAATATATGTATTGACAAAAAGGTACATAAATTGTAGGAGGATGAGTAATTTGGGTCGATTATTTGGAACAGATGGAGTTAGAGGAATTGCGAACCGTGAATTAACCGGTGAACTTGCATATAAATTGGGGCAGGCTGGAGCGTATGTTTTAACTGCTGAAACAAAACATACTCCAAAGATTTTAGTGGGTATGGATACAAGAATATCAGGGGATATGCTGGAAGCTGCTCTTACAGCAGGATTATGCTCTGTTGGAGCTGAGGTTGTATCTCTTGGAATAATCCCAACGCCTGCAGTAGCTTACCTTACCAGGCTGTATAATGCGGATGCGGGTGTTGTTATTTCAGCATCACACAATCCTTTCGAATTTAACGGAATAAAGTTCTTTAATAACAAGGGCTACAAGCTTTCGGATGCTTTAGAAGATAGAATTGAAGCAATTATTTTAGATGGGGCAGAAGAAATAACCATGCCGACAGGAGGAAAAGTAGGCAGAAAAAGTGAGGTTGAGTCACCTGTAGATGATTACGTTGATTTTGTTAAAAAATCCATAAATGGTGATCTTAAAGGCTTAAAGGTAGCAATTGACTGCGCCAATGGTGCGGCATATGAAGCAGCACCCATAGCACTGTTTGAACTTGGTGCTGAAGTATATGTAATAAATAATGAACCTGACGGTGTAAACATAAATAGCAAGTGCGGTTCTACTCATATTGAAGAACTTCAGAAGTTTGTGGTTGAAAGAGGTGCTGATATAGGTCTTGCTTTTGACGGTGATGCTGACAGAATGCTTGCAGTTGATGAAACCGGTACGTTGGTTGATGGTGACCAGATTATGGCTATTATTGCACTTGAGCTTAAGAAAAACAACAAGTTGGAAAAGGACACTGTAGTCGCTACTGTTATGAGCAATCTCGGATTTGACATTATGGCCAAAAAACAAGGACTTAATATAGAAAAGACAAAAGTTGGAGACAGATATGTGTTGGAAAACATGCTGAGCAATGGATATGTGCTTGGTGGTGAGCAGTCTGGACATATTATTTTCCTCGAACATAATACTACAGGAGATGGACTGCTGACAGGAGTTCAACTGCTCAAAGTATTAAAGACTACCGGTAAAAAGCTGTCTGAACTATCTTCAGTAATGCAAGTTCTTCCTCAAGTACTAAAAAATGCAAAGGTAAAAAATGAAAATAAGAATAAATACCTTGATGATCCTTTAGTATGCAATATGTGCAGGGATCTTGAGGATGAGTTTAAAGGTGAGGGAAGAGTGCTTATCAGACCATCAGGTACTGAGCCTCTTGTCAGAGTGATGATTGAAGGTAAGGACCAGGAGTATATTACCAGCAGAGCAATTGAGCTTGCAAAGGTTATTGAAGAAAGATTGGGTTAATTTATATTGGACTATAGAGTTTAGAAGGGTAAAATTACTATCACAAATTGCTCGAAGTTGTTATATAATAGTATTAAGTGAAGTACTATTTTTCTCGAACAGTTTGTGATACGTAAGCCTTATGTTATTACTCTGTGAAGGAGGTGAGAAAGAGAAAGGCTACAGGGTTAATTATAGTATACACGCAAGCGTAGTAAAGGAGGTAGTATATAATAGCGCTTCGTATAGAATAAAAAAGCGCCTGCACGTATTTATACATACGTGGACGAGGAGAAGGAGGTCATCGGAAATTCTCATCCGATGAGTTATCGAAATATTCGGCGGAAACCTTCCGGTCTGTCATGATCGAAAGGATCCAAACAAAAACTACAGGTAACTGTAGCGCAAAATTGGGTCCAAGTGACTAATCCTGTTCAAAGTTATGCAATTCAAGCATTTTTCAGGCATTGTAATAATAAATATACATTACATATGCTTTCTTTGGTTGCATGTTTTTACAACTTTTGGTTTGCTTGAATGCATGTCTAATTTGTTAATTTCTAATAAATAATTTATAAACGTATTATCGAGTGGTGTATGGTTTATTATGTGTTTCATTTGGCCAGACACAAATCAGTAAAGTGCATTTTTAACACTTGAAAAATAAAGACTAGTTGTGTTAAAAAGCGCTGTCTATTAGCATGACATATTTCAAGGCTATTAATAGTGTTCGCATATTTATAAAAATTGAAAATGTAAAGGAGAGGTCTAAA
This sequence comes from Acetivibrio cellulolyticus CD2, assembly GCF_000179595.2. NCBI lineage: Bacteria > Bacillati > Bacillota > Clostridia > Acetivibrionales > Acetivibrionaceae > Acetivibrio > Acetivibrio cellulolyticus. Next base: position 566,041 of record NZ_JH556657.1, read on the forward strand.
TGTGTGGTATAGTTGGATATATAGGCAGCAATATGGCTGCACCGATTTTGATAAATGGATTGAAAAAGCTTGAATATAGAGGATATGATTCGGCAGGTGTTGCGATTTTTGAGGATAATGATCTTAAAGTTATTAAAAGCAAGGGCAGACTCGCAATATTGGAAGAGAAAGTAAATAAAGATATGCCAAAAGGTTTAATAGGCATAGGTCATACGAGATGGGCAACACACGGAGAGCCAAATGATTTGAACTCACATCCTCACATCAGTCATTCGGGTAAAATTGCCGTTGTACATAACGGCATTATCGAGAACTATATAGAGTTAAAGGAATTTCTTCAGTCGGAGGGATACAAATTTGTTTCTGAGACCGATACTGAAGTAGTTGCACATCTGATAGACTATCATTACAAGGGAGATATTGTTGAAGCTGTTATTGAGTCCATTAACGAAGTTGAAGGCTCCTATGCACTAGGTGTAATATGTAAAGACTGTGATGATAAGTTTGTAGCAGCAAGGAAGGACAGTCCGTTGGTTGTAGGTCTTGGAAAAAATGAAAACTTCATAGCATCGGATATTCCTGCAATTTTAGAATATACAAGAGATGTATATATACTTGAAGATAAAGAGGTAGTTGTACTTAGCAGTGATAACGTAAAAGTATTCAATAACCATGGGGCAGAGGTTAAGAAAGAGATATTCAAGGTAAACTGGGATGTCAGTGCAGCAGAGAAATCCGGTTATGAGCATTTTATGATGAAGGAAATGTTCGAAGAGCCTAAGGTTATAAGGGATACGATAAGTCCAAGAATAAAGGATGGAAGTATATCTCTTGACAATATCAACATAACTTCAGAAGATTTGGAGAAGATCGAAAAAATTTATATAGTTGCATGTGGTACAGCCTATCATGCAGGAGTTGTAGGCAAATATGTAATTGAAAAACTGGCAAGGATTCCTGTTGAGGTAGACGTTGCATCAGAGTTCCGCTACAGGGATCCACTTATAACCAATAAAAACCTGGTTATAATAATTAGCCAATCGGGTGAAACTCTGGATACGTTGTTTGCGCTAAGGGAAGCAAAGAAAAAGGGAGCAAGGGTATTGTCAATTGTAAACGTCGTAGGAAGCTCCATTTCAAGGGAATCTGATGACGTATTATATACCTGGGCAGGTCCTGAAATAGCTGTTGCATCGACAAAAGCATACAACACGCAGCTTTCTGCATTATATCTGGTAGCAATGGATTTTGCAATGAAGAAGGGGCATATTGAGGAAGGGTTTTACAAAAAGTTTATAGAAGATTTGAAAAACATTCCCCAGGTTATAGAAAGTGTTCTGGCAAATAAAGAGGTAATCCAGAGGTTTGCATCAGAGCATTATAATGCAAAGAGCATATTCTTTATTGGAAGAGGCCTTGATTATGCACTTTCCATGGAGGGTTCACTTAAACTCAAGGAGATTTCATATATTCACTCAGAAGCGTATGCTGGTGGTGAGTTAAAGCATGGTACAATTGCACTTATTGAGGAAGGTACCTTAGTTATATGCCCGATGACCCAGGATAACCTAATGGATAAGATGATCAGCAATATCAGGGAAGTTAAGGCAAGAGGTGCAACAGTTCTGGCGATTACGAAGGAAAGTAACCAGCAGGTGGAGAAGGTTGCAGATGTAGTTGTGACTATTCCGGATGTTGATTCGTTGATTGCTCCGATTGCTGCGGTTACACCGCTCCAGTTGTTTGCGTACTACATGGCGATACAGAAAGGCTGCGATGTTGATAAGCCAAGGAATTTAGCCAAGAGTGTTACTGTAGAGTAGGGAGTTTGTGACTTTATAAAAACAGATGTGACTTTAAAAAAACAGATTGCAATAATCCATCCTTTTTATGGTATAATTCACATGAAAGGATGGATTTACTTTTATGGCTAAAGGAAAAAAGAAACTACGCCTCAAATAATATAGACATCTTATTTGTGTTTATTTTTGTCTTTAAAAAGGTTAAAATTTATTTGTAAATATATTTTAAAACTCAAGTAAATTTTTTGAAGAGTTTAAGGTGAGGAGATGCTTTTTGTGAGAAAATACGGATACATGAGGATATTTATAAAAGGAATAGGTTTATTATTTATAATAATTTTTGTTTTTGTAGGTTGTAGTAAATACTCAGTGAAAAATATGCGTGAATATAAAGAAAAAGCAAGTAACACAGAAAACATAAATCCTACATCCTTAAGTACACCAGAGTGCTGCGAAATATATAATCAGAGCCAAATCGAAAATTATATTAAACATCTTTTGCAGGACGGCTCCAAAAACGTTAATATAATGGCCTTAGGATTTCCAGAAGAAGAAAAGGAAAAAAGATTATATGAACTTACTATGAAATTTCAGACGGGAGCTCAAGCAAATCCATCATGGTTTTTAGAATATTCAAAATCTATAGCGCCAGGCGCTGAAATGCCTTATCACCCTAATTTAGGGATGACAAAAGAGGAGTTTGAAGAGTATAAGATACTCGCTGAAAGTACGACTATGGTAAAAAAAGGTACAGGAACAATAAGTATTGAAACAGATGATAAGAACAAAATAGAAATAAAAAATATAAATGGATTAAGGTTAATCAATAATATTGTGTTGGATCTTACCAATAATACTATATCCACTGATTACGGAATATGTACTTATAAAGGAACGATTGATTCTTCTGATGATCAAAAAGTAACAGGTAGGTGGAATGGCCATTCTTGGGAATTAGAAGAATCGAATATTGATTTAAATGACATATCTGAATTTGATAAAAATACGTCAATAAAACTAATACAATTTTCTATAGGGCAATTAGAAAAAACAAATGAAGTTATAGTATATTATGAAGTTAAAATTATTGAGAATGGTAAACGTGTTAGTACATATGAGACTATAACATTCTAAACCTTTATAGGAGTTGTTGGTATTGGTGAAATGCGGTTATATAGCTCCTTAAAGAAGGTGGAGTTGATGAAACATTCATATTGATGGTCCATGATCCATCGCCTAAACAACACATGGTCAGGAAAGTTGCAATGAAGGGCTTAATTTGAAACCAATTGCTTTTAAGGAGAAAACCAGTATGTTTAGTGCATTTTATAATACATGGAACGGTTTTAGTGACTGTGCAGGTAATAGATGGTATTTGATGAAAAATAATACTGCAAAATTTGAGTTCTAGAGAAGGGAAGAGTTCTTAATGATTAAAAAGATAATGGTTTTGCTATTAATAGCAAGTATGATAATTTTATGTTCATGTTCGTTAGGGGGATCAAGAGCACAAATGTTAAACAAAAATAATGACGAAGGAAAAGCAGATGCTAGGTTGGAACAAATTATTGAAGCTATAAAAAGCAAGGATAAAGATTCTTTAAAGAAGATCTTTTCCGAACAGGCGCTTAATGAAGCAGAAGACCTTAACGGACGTATGGATTATTTGTTTGATTTTGTCCAAGGAAACATTGAATCATGGGAAACAATTGTGCATGGTAATGCCTATGAATCTATTAATCATGGAAGTAGAATCAAAAAATCAAGTTCATGGTATTATGTTAATACAGATAAACAGAAGTACTTATTCTTCTTTTTGGATAACACAATTGACACAGACCATCCTGAAAACGTAGGTGTGTATATGCTTCAGGTCATAAAAGCAGAAGATAAAGAAACACAATTCGATGGTGGTGGCCCAAATACTCGTTGCGCAGGTATTTATAAACCGAAAGAATAAAAAAGATAGAAATAGCCACCAATCAGCTTTTAGCCAATGGGCGGTTATTTAATAAATGATTAACACCTATTAATATCATGAGGTATTAATGCTTACACAATAATTTTTTGACGGTTATCTACACGATGACCGCCTTTCTCTTTCCATGAAATTCCCTGTGCGATGTGCGAAACGTAACAATGTAACCGTAACGAGGCATAATAAATAATAAGGTTACTACTTCCTACTATGTGTACAACAGACAGTCTGTTATTGATTGCAAATTGTACAACAGGATTAAAGTATACATAATAATGGAGTTGATTATTACAAACGGTTTTATAAAACATATATTTCCAGAATGCCAATCATATATTTTTATTACAAACCGGTTTTTAAAAAATTAGTTTTTGTATGATGAAGTTTCAATGGTTTCAAAGACTAAAAATTACAATCCGTTTTTTAAAGTTACACCAGACTGGAATTTAGAAAAACGGATTGTAATAATCCATCCTTTTTATGGTATAATTTACATGAAAGGATGGATTTTCTTTTATGGCTAAAGGAAAAGAAAAACTACACTTGACAAGATAGATAAAAAGATTGCTAAAGGCTGTTGGCAAGGAATCGGAAAAGAGTATAACCCTTGGTTGAAAATACAAGATGTACCGTCCATGGGAAGAGAAACTAGGCTTCAAGGAATAAAGATTGATAGACAACATGATTTGTTTTCAGACCTTGAATGAAGTTTTTTATATATTGCAGAATTTTCTGATAAAGTTAAAGATATACAAGAACAATATCCTCTTTTGCCTATCGAGCAAACTATTGCAATTGCAGATGAATTGGGTATAGAACATCCTTCAGATCCTATTACAGGAGAAAACATCGTAATGACAACAGACGAGATTTCGTTTATGGGATATAAATTCAAGTATGACATTAACCCATTTAAATAGTTTTAGGAGGAATAGGAGGAATCTACTTTATGCAAAAAACAATTAGTAAAATTATATTTTTGGGCATTCTGATATTTTTATTAACATCATGTGAAAGCAATTTAGAAAATAATTCTACAGATGTATCTCAACAGTTAGTACTTACTTGTTCCACGACATACAAAGATACAGGTATATCGAAATTATCACTTAAAAATAATAGCTTTAAAGTAATTTTGAAAGGAGACTATATAAACGAACTTGATATCAGTAGAGATAATGAAAAACTACTTTGTTCAAGACCAATAAGAGAAGAAAGCAATGTCACAATCTTTGAGTTTAACTTATCTGATAATAAAATTGTTCCAATAATGGATTACGATAAAAATGAACCAAATATGGAATGTGTGAAATATGTGCCAAATACAAAAGAAATAAGTTATATAAACGAAAATAAGCTATATCTATTCGATACAGAAAAAAAACAGAAAACCATGTTTTTTGATGAGATCAACTCATATAATTGGAGCAAAGATGGAAGAAAGCTTCTTTACGCTTGGGGTGATGTAGTTGAATATGATTTAAAAACAAAGCAGAAGAAGATTTATGGGAGAGGTTATTCACCTGTTTATTCAAAAGATAATAATGTGATAGCATATGTTTCTACTGATAGTGAGATTGTTGTGGTTGATTTATTAACAAATAAGAAATGGGTATGTACAACAAACTTGGTTGACCCTACAACAAGGTTAGAATTTTCCCCAGATGGAAAATATATCGCATATGGTTTACAAAAAACTGATATAGTACATAACCCACAATATGAAATTTATGCGCTTGATTTTGTAAACAATAATAAATCACTTCTTATTAAAGGCAATCATGCCGTACCAGCATTTATTTGGAAATAGGTATTGTTCCGTGTACAAAATAACAAAATAATCTTTATACCCGGTGATTCAATAAAATGGTAGCCGGGGTTTTCTTTTGCCTTCCAAAATAAACTTATATTCTAATTGAAAATGTTTTATTTTATAATGATTATAAGGGAAAAGAAGAAATGAAGTATACATAATGTTAATATTTACTCCGATTTGTTTTATAATACATATTTTAACAGATAGTTTGCTATGAATTTTAATTCCAATCTGTTTTTTTAAAAAGGTAAAATAATACAACGTATTTGCAATGGTTTCAAGTGTGAAAAATTCCAATCTGTTTTTTAAAGTTACAAATAATAAAACAGATTGCAATAATCCATCCTTTTTATGGTATAATTTACATGAAAGGATGGATTTACTTTTATGGCTAAAGGAAAAGAGAAACTACGCCTGATAAAATAGATACTAATACGATAAATGAGCTCAAATAAATTGTTGTAAAACGGTAAGCCGCACACCGTTTTTTATTACTAATTATGTCGCCGGCGGCAGCGAGTATTGAGGTTTATATGAAAAAAATATTAGTGATTGCTTGCGCGATAATATTAGTTGTTGTAATTGTATTTAGTTTTGTAATATCTTCTTCTGAAAGGGATATTGAAATAACTGGCGAAATTAGGCATAATAATGGTAATGAATTACCAAAAAAAGAATATGTAATGGAATTAGAAATAACAAAATTTGATGACGGAAATGATATTTTATTTCCTTATGCAGAAAGTTTGGGAGGAATGGTTGTTTTAAGTGATGATTTTACTATACCATCATTGGGATCAGATGGTAAATCAGAGAAAATGGCTATAAATAAATTGTTGTCAAGTCAGTATATGGATGTTAGTAATAATAAAAGAAACTTATATGGTTTTAATATTCCATACAAGGCTGGTAAATATAAGTGCAAAATTTATTTTGAATCTGATGATAATAGCGAATTAATTGCGATTGATAAAGCTTGTGCTGTTTATGTGCATACTGAAAAGAAGTTCTTTAAGGATTTAAGCTGGTCAAAGCTAATACCTATTAGTTATATTAAATAAACTAATATTAAAGATTTGAACAAATTGAGACTTGGGAAATGATATGTAAATGTTAAAATATAACCAAAGTTTACCGTTTTAATCGTATGAATAATTACATCCTGCAGTAAAGTTTCCGAATATGGGAAATACTGCAATAAACAAGGGAACTGTACCTTCTCAAAAGTTTATAGAAGCTTAATTATGTTTTATTGATACTAATACACATTGGAGGCGCTAATTTTGGCAAATTGTATACAAGAGTTTTGTAGAATTAGAGACAATATGGAGAGTATTAGAAGTTCATTAGAACAAGATCTTGCAAAGGATTTTTCAAATCTTCTTGAGAGGAATGTTATTAAACATAGTCAAAGTCTGGATTGCTTGCTTTTTAAATGCATGAAATGCAGTAGTGCAAGTAAGATAATTAACATTTTAGATATTAGGAGTAAAGCAGGGAAGCATTCTATGTTCTTTTATTATTGTAAGACGCACCTGTTGGTAAGCCTTATGCAATATATTGAGCAAGGAATTGGAAAGAATGAATTATGTTATGTATTTCTTCAACCAGATTGGTATGAATTACTACTAGAATATCTAATAAAAAATAATATTCCAACTAGGTATGTCCGATATTTTTCGGTTGATAAAGTGATGAAGGTTTTTGGAAATGAAAACTTCCATATATTTAGAAATGAAGTACTGGAGATCCAAAGCATGACTGAAGAAGAAGGCTTTAGTAGTGTAAGACTTATTGGGCAGTGTTCTTATGCAATTAGTTTAACATGCAAATTGGACTTTCTTAAGTTTGACAGAACAGTTTCGGATGCAATTAAAGGAACTAATGTTTCCGGGGTATGTTTGTATGATTATTATGACTACATAAATGAATCAACATTTATTGAAGAAGATATTATAGAAGAGTCGGTTAATTTACACTCCAATGTTATTTTCAGAGGTTCATCTAAAGTGGGGGATAAATTTACTTCAATTAGGAAGAAAAGCTCATAAAGGCCTAATGACATCTATATTAATGAGCAAATCTAGTTTTGCGCCAATTAATTCTGTACTCATAGACAAGATATCATTCCTGTATTCTACTCCTTAATAGTTAATCACATTTAACCATGATATAAAACTCATCATTATTATAATGACAAAGATTTTAAAATAATTAGAAAGGAGAAAAGGATTAAGGTGGAAAAAATCGATGAGAATGAGTTCCTAAAGACTTAAATTCTTATGGATATAGCTTTAAGACGTTTGAAGATGTAAGAGCAATACATACGGAAGATAAGAAGCTTATACCTATAATATTAAATACTTAGAAAAGGTTGTAAATTTAAAACACAAAGAATATCTGGTACGATGTTTAACAAAGAGAGGGTGCACTGAGGCCACAGAGAAGCTACTAAATGAGTTCTACCTTTCAAAACATTCATGTTTCAGCTATGGAATCAACTTGAACTGTTTTGACATAGCACGACAATTATGGTATGATATAATAGATGGTGCTTTGCCTTTTGGCAAAGTGCCATTCATTTTTAATAAGGTAAATACCATTTAATTACTTGTAGAATGGAGGTAATTTCATGCAAAAAAAACTCACACTTACCCAGCAAGCCTATGAGAATCTACTTGCTCATTTGGTTGATTTTGAAGAAAGGAGAAAGCATATTATCATGTTGTATTTCCCAGAGTATAACAGTCAAAGGGTAGAGTTTGAGGTACTTATTGACGATTATATAAGTGCTTTGGATGATGTTGTAAGAAACGTATCATTTTCAGACAAATCGGGCAATGATTTTCCATTTGTGTGTCTGAACAGTGTAATTGAGGTTGAAGACGTTGAAAACACTGAAACATTTAATTACATGTTAATTCTTCCTGAAGCTAACGATTACGGAACTAACTGTATTACTATTCTATCCCCAATGGGAAAAGCTTTGCTATGCAAGAAAGATGGTGAAACTGTTTCGGTTAATACACCGTCTGGAGTATACCGATATAGAATTAAATCAATAAAATTACAATAAACCCTAACCATAATTTATATTAAGACCCTTTAATGACCTCCATGGTTGTTAAAGGGTTTTATAATATAATTTTTGAACAATATCAGAAGCTAATTGATGCCAGGTGTTATAATAAGGAGAATCAACATCATCAACATTGAATTTTTGTATTGTATCAAATAATTAAATATCTTTTAGAGATTGTTGCTTATCAAATGATACTTACAAGTAGTATGTCGAATTAGAGTATATAGTAAAAGATACCTGATTTGGCAAAAGAACTGATATACTTGAGAATACTATATTTTATTGAGTTTTATTAGGTTAAGGTCAATTTAAAATTTGTCGAAAATATGTTATATTAAATTGAATAATAATTCTAACGAAGAAGGGTATGTATATACGAATGAGGAAACGTTCAAAGGGAAGAATGAATAATTTTAGGATCAATCGCAACTTCTTTATTTTTCAAGGTATCATGATATTACTTTTGATGTGTCTTGCCTGGGGTTCTTGGGTAAAATTTATTATTTTTATTGCTTTAGAAATAACAGCATATTTCACTTTTATATATTATTTTCTAGCAAAGCAGTCTAATAAAAAACGTAAGAAGAAAAGTATACATTCTAAGGAAGTATATAATAAGGTGGAAAGTAACACGCGGAGAATAGTTGAGGAGAGTGAACCAAGAGCATCAAGAAGAGTGGGTAGAAATAATTTTAACTGGGAGATTTCAAAGCGTAGTCCAGAGCAGAAACCTATGTCTTCTTCCGACTATACTTCAAATGCACTGAATAAAAACACTGAAACATCAAAAGTGATGGTTTATGGATATAGTTCCGTAAATGACTCTAAAAAAAGTGTTTCTGGAGAAGAAATTAAAAAATTTGTACCATATCGCTCACCTTTTGACCCCATTCGACCAAAGGTGGAAGAACAAAAGGTTGAGACAGATAAAGCAAGTGAACTTCTAGATGTTAATGTGCCGGATACTGAAGATATTAAAGTTGAACTTAATCAATCTAAAGAAGAGAATATAGAAGAAATTATAGAAGCGAGTATAGAGCAAAATATAGACGAAAATATGCCGGAATTGCAAATGGAGTGCAATAAACAGTCGGATACATTGGAGTTAAAATTTGAAGATAACTTGTATGAGTATAGTGAAGGTAATGAGAACACTAATTTTATAATGGCAGAAGAAGTGAGTTATGATGTAGAGCCATCACCTATTTCAGTGCATGAAGAGAAGATAGGAACTTTCCATGGACAAATAAATCAAGAAGTTAATAATGTTGGATTTGAAGACAAAAAGCCTATGCCATTCAACGAAGTGAATAAGAAAGTACAAACTGATTTTAAGCTGGTTCAATCTGGCAAGATGCTATTGAATATAGCTGAATATGAACCTCCGGTTGAACTGCTTAAAAAAAATGAAGTATTGAACTATGATGAAGAAACTGAGGCTTATATCGAATACAACTCACATAAATTGATTGATACATTAGCAAGTTTTGGGGTCGGTGCTAGAGTACTAAATGTGAGCAAGGGACCTACAGTTACACGCTATGAGCTACAGCCTAATGCAGGCGTTAAGGTCAGTAAAATAATAAATTTGGCTGATGATATTGCACTAAATCTTGCAGCGACTGGCGTGAGGATAGAAGCACCTATTCCCGGTAAAGCGGCTGTTGGAATTGAAATACCCAATAAGAATAATGTGCCTGTTTTTCTTAGGGATGTTATTGATTCGGAAGTATTTAAGAATCATCCCTCCAAGCTGGCCTTTGCAGTCGGAAAGGATATTGCAGGAAATGTTGTGGTTGGTGACATTGCAAAAATGCCGCACCTCTTAATTGCAGGTGCTACTGGCTCCGGAAAGAGTGTTTGTATCAATACTCTGATCGTCAGTATTTTATATAAGGCGTCTCCGGCGGAAGTACGTCTTCTCATGGTAGATCCGAAAGTGGTTGAACTTGGTATTTATAATGGTATTCCGCATCTATTGATTCCAGTGGTTACTGATCCCAAAAAAGCAGCAGGAGCACTTACATGGGCAGTAATTGAAATGACAAACCGTTACCGGATTTTTGCAGAAAATAATGTTAGAGATTTAAGCGGTTATAATGCGCTGATAAAGGAACGGGGAGAAGGGGAGACATTGCCCCAAATCGTTATCATTATTGATGAACTTGCAGATTTGATGATGGTGGCTCCTGGTGAGGTGGAGGATTCCATTTGCCGATTGGCGCAAATGGCAAGGGCAGCAGGTATGCATTTGGTTATTGCGACACAGAGGCCTTCGGTTAATGTAATTACCGGTGTTATAAAAGCCAATATTCCTTCCAGAATTTCATTTGCTGTTTCCTCCCAAATAGACTCTAGAACCATATTGGATATGGCTGGAGCAGAAAAACTTTTGGGCAGGGGAGATATGCTATTTTATCCGCTTGGTCAGCCAAAGCCGTTGCGAGTACAGGGAAGCTTTATTTCTGATAAGGAAGTAGATAAAATAGTAACACATATCAAATCGTTACAGTGTGCAGAGTATGATGAGGAGATATTACAAAAAATTGATAACCAGACTGAACAGCCAAAACCAGACGCTAGTGGAGATGACGAACTACTTCCACAAGCTATTGTAACGGTTTTGGAATTAGGACAGGCTTCCGCCTCATTGATACAACGAAAATTCAAAGTTGGATATTCACGGGCTGCAAGGATTTTGGACCAAATGGAGTCGTGGGGAGTAGTTAGTGCATCGGATGGCAGCAGCAGACCAAGGCAAATTTTGATAACCAGGCAGGAGTGGGATGAGTTGAACGCATAAGGTATGTGATATGTAACACTTATATTGAGAGCTCCATAATATGGTATAGCAATTGTTGCGTCAAACGGGACTTTAATTGTGTAAACTTGGTTTGGTGGATTGTTTGTACTTGTATAAATTTTATGGAGTGAATGAATATGAAAATAGAATTTGTATTTGGTGACATTAAAGTTTCCTATGAAGGCAAACCAGAGGATTTTAACCCTACACAAGATCCATCATGGACACCTCAGAATCCTTATATGGAATATTACGAAAAGATGTTCGAAAAGCTAAGCTCAGACTTAATGCATTACTATAAGGGAGTTAATAAGGAATTTGAAGAGTATTTGAAAATAAAAAAGTCAGGCAGTGAAATAACTCCGGATAATGTAAAGATTCTGCATGCTAACGGGCACGACATTTATAATTACGTTGCTCGTTATGGGCTGGCTAACTGCCAGATACAGGCTGTTTTAAGGTTTGATGGGTATTTGGATACACAAAAGTTACTGAGAGCAGTAAGGCTATTGGTCGACGAGCAACCTATTTTCGGATGCAAGTTTATTGAAGGGGATAAGCCTTATTGGAGGCGACTGGATAATATTGACGGGGTAGCATTTTGTTCCTTTGAAGAGACAGATAACTTGGATGAAGCTGTTAAGAAATTTTTGGAAAGTCCTTTAGATATAGATATAGATCCGATGGTCAAATTAAAACTCCTACGTTTTGGCCTAAATGACACTTTGTGCATAAAAATAAGCCATGCCTGTTGCGATGTAACCGGAACAAAGGAGTTTATCCAGCTGCTTTCAGAGAATTATACCCTGGTTGATCAATATTTTAATGTATCAGCATTTAACACGGTCAAACGTACTAGAAATGATCAGGATAGGTTGTTTAGTAGTTTGGGTATAAACGATCCGGAAGCAGAATGGGTTCCAGGCTCGGAAATTACAAATGCTACTTGGCCGTTTCCATGGCAACAGGCAAGATTCGATAAATATCAGATTGTAGTCAACAGAATTTCACAGGAGCAATTTGAGAAAATAGTACATTATTCAAAGTCCAGGAGAGTGACAATTAATGATCTGATTCTTACAGCCTATTACCGATCGATGACTGAAATAAGTGAGGCTATTTATGGCGAAACAAGAGAAATACAAGTTACAGTTGATTTAAGGAGGTATCTTACTGACCGCAAGACAGAAGCAATACGGAATTTTTCAGGCGCAGAAACCACAGGAATTGTATTGATGCCAAATGAATCCTATGAGGAGACATTATCTAGGGTAGTGTCTATGATGAATAAAATAAAAAATAGTCGACCTGCATTACAAAGTGCTATTGGCCTGGAGCGGCTTGAAAAAATGCGCTTTAGTGATATTCTGGCTTACTATAATGGTATATCAAACTGGCCTTTGTTTTGCCCGGATAAATGCTTACCGGTGTTGTCAAATGTAGGGGAAATATCCAATACATTGATTAGCTTTGGTGGAAAGATCGTGACGGATGCTTATATAATTCCACCTGTTGTTAAGATGCCGGGGTTACTACTCATGGCAAGTACTTACAATGGAATATTGACTCTGACAACAGGTATCTATGAAGGTTCAATACCTCAAGAAGATATTGAAAGGCTAGTTAATAGAGTTAAGAATGAACTTATTGAAGTCTGTAAATTATAAATGCTAAATATTTTATCTGTTTATATTAGGAGGTTGCATGGCGAGCAGTGGAGAGAAGCTAAACGGCCCGCCATGTGAAAAATCCGAAGTACTATTTCAGCTATTCCTTAGTAGTTTTTATCTGCGTAGCCTACCCAGCCGCCTTCCTTTACCAAAGTCTTATCAAAATCTCCAACTTTAAAATCGATTTCTTCTGATTTACCTTGTGATTCAACAATTATCTTGTCTCTATCAACATCTACAGTTAAGGTAACATCCTTTTTGCTGTATGTGTCAAAAAGATAGTCAATTTTATCTTTCGGAAGCTCGATTGCAAACATTCCGCAGTTGTACATATTCTGTCTAAAGATTCTTGCAAAACTCTGGGCAATTACAACGTTAATATCGTTTACCTCCAAAGCCCAGGGAGCATGTTCTCTTGATGAACCGCATCCAAAATTTTCACGCGTTATTACTACGGATTTGCCCGAAATATCTTTTTTAGGATCAAAGCTTTCAAGTATCAAATCTTCCAAAACATAAGGCTTAAGCGCCTCTTTGGTTATTTCAGTAAGATATTTTGCAGGGATTATTTCATCCGTGTTAATATCACTTCTATCTAAAAATAAGACTTTTCCGCTAAATGTTTTCATCTACTTTCCCTCCTGCTCAAATAAATTCGAATTGACAATTTTACCTTCAATTGCTGATGCAGCAGCAGTAGCAGGACTCATTAAGTGAACCATTCCGCCTTTACCCATACGCCCGTTGAAGTTTCTGTTTGTAGTTGAAGCACATGATTCTCCGCCTGCCAATACTCCGTTACTCATGCCGAGGCAAGCTCCACAGGTAGGATTTGTAACACAAAAGCCTGCATCCTGGAAGATTTCGATAATACCTTCTTTTAACGCCTGACTGTAAATTGCAGGAGTTGCGGGGCTTACAATACCGCGTACCTCATCACTTATCTTCTTACCCTTAAGTAATTGGGCAGCCACTCTTAAGTCTTCAATACGGCCATTTGTACAGCTTCCGATATATATTTGATTTATTTTTGTACCTGTCATTTCTCTTACTGTTTTAACCTGGTCAGGTTTAAACCCGAAAGTAACCATTGGCTCTAAGTTTGACAAATCAAACTCATAAACCTTTTCATAAGTCGCACCTTCGTCTGAAATCCATTTTGAATATTCCTTCAGAGCTGCTTCCTTTGACTCAAATTCGTCCTTTATATAATCACAGAGGTATTCTACTGTTGTCATATCAGGATAGCAAACACCACATGTTCCACCAGCTTCAATGGCCATGTTACACAATGTCATTCTAGCTTCCATACTCATTTCATCTACGATAGAACCAGTAAATTCCATTACCATATTTGTTGCACCGTTAACTGTTAATTCTTTTATAACAAACAATATAACATCTTTTGCAAATACTCCTGGCTTCAGTTTTCCATTTAAAACAATTTTAATTGTTTTTGGAAAATGAAAAGCACAAACTCCTTTTAGAATACCAACTTCAAGGTCAGTTGTTCCAACACCTGCGGCAAAAGCTCCAAAAGCTCCGTGGGTACATGTGTGAGAGTCACCCATTATAATCGTATATCCAGGTCTTACGAACCCTTTTTCTGGGAAAATGGCATGACATACACCATTTCTACCAATATCAAAGAAATCCTTTATACCATGTTTTTTAGCCCAATCACGGAGAATTTTACCCTGTTCGGCAGTTTTACTGTCCTTCGCAGGTGTTACATGGTCTATTACCGCTTTTATTTTATTAGGGTCAAACACCCTATCCATTCCTCTTGCCTGTAGGTCTGTTATAGCAATCGGGGTTGTGATTTCATGACAAAATACTGCATCAAGCTTTAATACGTGAGTATCTTCAAAAGGCATATTAACTCTATGAGCATTGAAGATTTTTTCTGCTAATGTATATTTCATATTATATCAACTCCTATCTTTATAATTAAATATATCGTATCTAAATTGGATTGCTGTTATATAAATACTTTTAAGAAGAACATTATAGTATTTATTAATTTGATATGCAACTTATGATTCTATTATACACCTCTATAATTTATATACTTCCTGTAATTTGCCTAGAAATAATGATTTTTTTAATGATTTTTGACTTGTTTCAATTATTACTATATTAAAAAAACTCTGGGACATCGAGTCCCTCCGTTTTTGCCTCTTTCATTTCACTCCAAGAGGCTAAATAAAATACCTGTAAGACTATTAGTAATCTTACAGGTATCATTTCTACTCAATACATCTTTGAACTATAAAATAGAAGCAAAATATGATAGGTATATACTATTATAATGAGGGCACTCTAACCGCTCTAAAATTCATTAGCTCATCGACAATCTCTTCAGCATTTAATCCTTCTGTATTTCTTATTATGACATTAAATACTTCCGGATGCATAACACTATGTTTAATTTCTTGCAGCCAGTTATGAAATTCTTTATCACTACCTTCACCATTTCTGATTCTTTTTACTAAATCAACCAAACCATCTCTGTCTAAACTATCCATATTACATTCTCCACCCTTTACCATTTACGTTAAACTAAGTAATAAAAGTAAATTTCACTATATATAACTGCTGTGCACCTTAGTACGTGCTTCACCTATGTAAAATTTAACATTTAATTTATCATAGCAATAAAAATATTTAGTGTCAACTCAAACACTGCTTTTGTTCTATGCAATATTAAAACATATAGATTTTGTTTTGGTGTATGCTAGCGAGAGAATATAGCCTGAAGTTAAATTATAGACGAAGTTAAATTTTGCATCAGATAAATTGGTTGTAAACTCTAGAGGCTACAATATCTCTACATTGACACTTAATATATTTATTGCTAAGCTTAGTGGATTATAGTAAAATATTGAAATCAAAGTTTGGAATCTCCTATATATGAGGGGATGTGGAGGATACGTGAAATGAAAGAAAAAACAAATTGCAATTGTTGCATAAATTACATTTTTGACGAGGAATACAACTGCTATGGATGCCAAGTTGATTTGGACGAGGACGAAATGGTGAGATTTATGGGAAAATCATATGATAATTGTCCATATTTCCAGTTCAATGATGAATATAAAATTGTTAGGAAACAGAAATGAGCATAATTGAGACTATTCAATTGATTTGTCATAGAGGTATTTTTGACATTAATTATATTATAACAATGGTAAAAGGAGATGAATGATTAATGGTGGACAATTTTAAAGAAAAGGCCATTAACTGGGATAAAAATCCTGTTATTGTCAGCATGTCAAATGCTTTTCAAATAGAGATGCTTAAAAACGTAAATATGAGCAAGGACTTCGACATTATGGAATTTGGATGCGGTACTGGATTGGCAGGCCTGAATTTTTCTTCCTCAGTTAATTCTGTTTTCATGGTTGATACATCGCCGGCAATGCTTTCAGTCTTACAGGACAAGGTTTTATCGGGTAATATTCATAATGTTAAAATATTGGAAGGTAATATAACTGATTTAGATTTAAAGGAATCAAGTTTTGATGTGGTATTTTCTCTTATGACACTACACCATATAGAGAACATACCTGAGGTACTGAAGGCTTGCTTTACTATTATAAAAGATAACGGATATTTGATTATCGGCGATTTAGTTGAAGAAGACGGCAGCTTCCACGGTGAAGAAAGGGTGGCACATTGCGGATTCAATTTGAGTGAGATCAAAAAAATGTTCAATGGTGGGGGATTTACCGTAACAAGTTTGTACAAATATTATACTGTGGAAAAGCCTGATGTGGAAGGAAACATAAGGCGGTATGAGCAATTTATATTGGTATCGCAGAAAATGACAGATTGATATATGTTTAATGGAGTTAAAAGTTGATTATTCATATATACCATTCTTAACTGCATATACAGCTAGCTGTATACGATCTTTTAAGTTGAGTTTTTTTAGGAGTTTGGAGATTGAATTTCGTACAGTGCCCTCTGAAAGATATAGTTCAGACGCGATTTCTTTATTTTCTTTTCCTTCGACGATTAGTCTTATCAATTCTTTTTGTTTGTGTGTGAGATTGGCAGTATTGAGTGTGTCCTTTTTTATAATTGAAATTTTTTGAGGGCATCTTCCAAAGCATTTGGGCATATTTGAGAAGGCTTTATTCTGAATTACGTTAAAGCCCTTTGTGCAGCTTCTGATAGCCATAAGTAAATCAGGTGCGGCTACATCTTTCAAAATATAACTGTCTGCACCATTACTAATAGCTTGGGCAATGTTATCTTCATCATTAAATGTGGTAAGCATAATGATTTTAATGTTTTCGAATTTGGATTTAATAATTCGGGTTGCTTCAATTCCATCACATTCTGGCATGACAATATCCATCAAAATTAAGTCCGGTGATAAAGCTTCGCATTTTTTTATTCCTTCAATACCGTTTTGTGCTTCGCCAACAACCTCAATGTCTTTGTCTTGCTCTAAAATAAACTTTATTCCTTCTCTAAAGATTTCTTCATCATCTACTATTATTACCTTTGTCATTTAGATAAAAGCCCTCCCAAAATAAAATAAATGTAATTAAATGTAAACATGATACATACTAATGTCACTTTTTCTTTGAATTAATACAATTTTATCACAAAAAATTGAATAATTGAAGAAAACAAATGTTAAATGTTTGTATTGATAGTACTTTTTTTATATAATGGGTTATATATTGTAAACGCAGACTTAGCTTAGGGGTTGTTGCATGGCTTTATTAGTATTAACTTTAAAAATTCCATTATGTATTGTATCATTTTTTTTGATTTCTGCAATAGCTGCAGGTATATTTCTTCTTTTGTATTTCACAATACAGGGAAGAAAAGTAATGAGGATCAGGACTTCAAGAATCTATTATACGTTCCTTATGTGTATGCTTTTCCCAATTTTTTGGTGCAGTGGTCAGCTATTTGAGTTGTATTTTGGGAAACAAGAGTCAGGTCCTATATTTTTATTGGAATACTCAGCTGTATGTTTTGGAGCTCTAGTCTGGCTGCTTTTTTGCCTTCGGTACGTAGAAAATAAGCTGTTGGATAAAAAAAGAAATATCTATTTTCTTATTATCTTGCCTGCATTCTTCTATTTGTGTGTATTAACTAATGATTTCCATAAGCAATTTACCTATTTTGTTGATGAAAATAGGGAATATGGAATTTTCTTTAAGATGCATTTTGTAGTGTTTATAACTTATGCATTAGCAGGTGTAATTTTATTATTTAAATATTCAATTAAACGTAAGCTTAATTCCAGAGTACTGTCCAATATGTTGATTCTCTCGTTTTTTCTGCCAGTGACATTGACGACGGTGAAGGTATTGGGATGGATAAAATTTGATATAGTATTTGCAGACTTTGTAAGGGAGAATTTTGATTTATCTTCAGCAAGTTTTATGATTACTATGGTTATCTTTACCATAGCCTTTTTTAGATATAGATTATTGAATATTAAACCTATTGCAATGAGTCATGTTTTCAGGAACATTAGTGAATCTATTATGGTTATTGATGAAAATAATAATATAATTTCCATTAACAAATCATTTGAAGATAATTTTCCGGGATTTATAGATTCAGTGAATCAGAAGAGTTTAAATTATTTTGTAGAATATTTTGAAGAAGTAATTGAAGATTTGGCAGTGAAGAGAAAAGTTCTTCAGGCAATCTTGGATAAGCCTGAAGAAGAAGTTGTTGAGGAAATTTGTGTTATAAATGAGTTTAAAAGACATTATACACTTATAATCCGTCCAATGTACCATAATGATATATTTATCGGTAGAATAATATCATTTAGCGACATTTCAGAACACAAGCTGCTCCTTGAAGATCTCAACAGCAAAAATGATGAACTGAGTATTCTTAATAATGAATTATTTGTAATGAATTTAAATTTAGTAGATTCAAATAAAAAAATAAAAGAATATGCTGAAGCAGTTCGCGAACTTACGCTTATAAAAGAAAGAAACCGTTTTGCACGAGATGTCCATGACACATTGGGGCATTCCATGGTTATTTTAATTGCGCTTTTAGAAGCCAGCCGCCTATCGGTTTTGAATGATGGGCCAAAAACGGATAAGATTCTTGAAAAAGCAATTTATACTGCACGAAATGGGCTCAATGAAATAAGAAAGTCCCTCAAAAACCTGGTGGAAGAAAGTACTGAAGAGTCTCTTATGGAAAAGCTGGAAAGTTTAATTATGGAATATGAAATTACCGGAATTAAGATTGATTTTTCAGTGGATGAAGGAATTGAAAATATAAGTGCAAAAGTTTCACGAGTTATTTTCAGGATTTGTCAGGAGTCTATAACAAATTCCATAAAGCATGGAAAAGCAACTAAAATGAGTTTTGTTTTAAAGGTTTTTGAATCAAGTGTTAAGCTATATGTTTTTGATAATGGGGTAGGATGCTCAGATATAAAGCTAGGAATGGGACTTATGGGAATGAAGCAAAGGATTGAAGAACTAAATGGAAGCCTTTCAGTGTTATCTAGAGCCAATAACGGATTTAATATCACAGTGGAACTTCCTGTCTGTGTTAACAGCGATGATGAAGTCTTTTCTTAAAAAGGGTTAAAAATATCAGAAATGTGATAAGTGTAATACTTATGTATGACATATGTCACACTTAAAATCATTACAAAAAGTCATTAAAAAGTGACGGACATTATCTTGAGGTAAAAATCCAATGGGAATAAAATAGCATAAAAGGAAGAAATATTGGGCAATTTGGGGAAATATCTTTCCTTTATTTGATTTGTCTTTTGAGAGTTATACAAACATCAACGCTATTATATGTTTATTTAAGGGGTAGTAAGCATGTTTATAAAATCAATTGAAAAGGATAATGAGTTATTTCAATTAACTCACCCTCAAAAAAGAGTCTGGTATATTGAGGAGATTCAGCCTGATACCTCTGTTGGAAATATTGGAGGTACCATAAGAATTAAAGGGGAAGTAAATACCAAATTATTATGCCAATCTATAAATAATCTGATTAGAACAAATGCTGCACTAAGATTGAATCTCACAGAAATCAATGGTGAAGTTTTCCAATACGTTAAGGAGTATGAAGAAATAGAAATCGAATATTTTGATTTCAGTCTGTATGAAGAAGCAGAAATGGAGTTGGAAAAATGGGTGCAGTGTGAATGCACCAAACCCTTTAAGATTAAAAACAGTGATCTGTATTATTTTTGTATCTTTAAGATAAGTGATAGCGATTATGGGTACTTTGCCAAGTTTCATCATATAATCTGTGACGGCTGGTCAGTAAATCTTATGACAAACCAAATCTGTGATACCTATATGAAGCTTTTTCACGGGGAAGATATCGATACTGATTTAAAAGGAACATATATTGATTATGTGAAAAATGAGCAAGGGTACTTAAAATCAGAGAAGTTTATAAAAAATGGCCATTTCTGGAATGATAAATTCGAGGATGTAGAAAGTAATTTTATAAATTATAATTCAAATAGTCTAAAAGGTATGAGGAAGACTTATGAACTTGATGAAAGCCTTTCTATAAGAATAAAGGAATTTGCAGCTCAAAACAGATTTTCGATAAATACGTTTTTCGTTTCCTTAATGATTCTTTATATAAGTAAGACTACACCACAAAAAGACATTATTATTGGTACTCCGGTGCTTAACAGATCGGGGAAAAAAGAAAAAAACATATTTGGTATGTTTACCAGTACTATGCCATTGAGGATTTGTGTAGACAATAAGAGGACCATATTGGATATGGTTAAAATGGTTAACAGCGAGCTTACAAGCTGTTTTTTCAACCAGAAGTATCCTTATGATCTTTTGGTGCAGGACTTACAGCTCGCACAAAGAGGTATTCAAAGCCTTTTTCAGGTTTGTGTAAATTATTATAATACAAAGCTTAATAGTGAACTTAATGGTTTGCGCATAGAAAATAATGAGTTTTATAATGGAAACCAGACCTATTCTCTTCAACTTGTAGTTAAGGATTGGTCTGATTCAAATAGTTTGACTTTGGATTTTGACTATAAGATAAGCGATTATACAAATGAGCAAATTGAAGAAATGTATTCATGTATGATGAAAATTATAGAGTGGATTTTAGTAAATCCTGATATGCAATTAAGTGGCCTTACTCTTTTAAGTGAACAAGAGAAAAATGAGCTTGTTTATTCTTTTAATTCTACTGAGAAGGATTATCCAAAAAGTAAAACAATTGTCCAACTTTTTGAAGAACAGGTTGAAAAAACTCCCAACAGGATTGCTGTTAGTTTTGGAAAAATAAATCTGACGTATGAGGAGTTAAATGAAAGGTCAAATCAAACAGCACATTTTTTGAGGGAAAAAGGGGTTTGCAATGGAAAAATAGTCGGATTAATGGTAACTCATTCACTGGAAATGGTTGTTGGAATATTAGCTGTTATAAAGGCTGGAGGGGCATATCTTCCTATTGATTCTGAATATCCTTCTGAGCGTATCAGCTATATGCTGAATGATTCAGGGGCATCCTTGCTGCTTACAAACTGTAAAATAGATAATGAAATTGAGTTTAATGGTCAGATTGTAAAACTTAATGATTATAATATAACCCATCAGCTTAAATCAAACCCTTATACACAAAATCACCCCAGTGATGCTGTGTATGTAATATATACATCAGGTTCTACAGGAAAACCAAAAGGAGTAATAATTGAACATCAGGGGCTTGTAAATTATATCTGGTGGGCAAGGAAAATGTATGTAAAAGATGACGAAGATATATTTGCGTTGTATTCATCCTTGTCGTTTGATTTAACGGTTACGTCTGTATTTACACCGCTTATAAACGGTAACAGAATAGTTGTGTACAGCCAGAATGAAGGGAAATATGTTTTATATAGAGTTATGAGTGAAAACAAGGTGAATATTATTAAGCTTACACCTTCTCATTTATCCTTAATTACGGAATTGGATAATTCAAATTCTTCAGTAAAGCGTTTTATTGTAGGAGGCGAAGACTTAAAAGTTAGTTTGGCAGAGAGTGTATATAAAAGCTTTAATGGAAATATTGAAATATATAATGAATATGGACCTACCGAGACTGTGGTAGGTTGTATGATTTACAAGTATGACTATGAAAAAGACAGGCGCGTATCTGTTCCTATTGGTATTCCGGCGGATAACGTACAAATATATATACTGGATGAAGACTTGAATCCTGTTTCTAAAGGAAAAACAGGTGAAATGTATATTTCAGGTGATGGAGTTGCGCGTGGATATTTAAACAGAACAGACCTGACAAATCAAAGATTTGTAGCCAATCCATTTTTAGAAGATAAAAGAATGTACAGGACAGGTGACCTTGCAAGATACCTTGACAGCGGTGTAATTGAGTATGTGGGGAGAGCCGATCACCAGGTGAAGATACGCGGCTATCGTATAGAACTTGGTGAAATAGAAGAATACCTTTTGAAGTATGACTCTATTGATAATGCAGTAGTTATTGATCAGCAATATGAGGATAGCTCAACATACCTTTGTGCTTATGTGGTAAGCTCAAAAAGTATCTGTGAAAGTGAAATACGCCAATATCTTTCCAGGTTTTTACCTGACTATATGGTTCCAACATATATCAATCAAATAGACGAAATTCCGTTGAGTTCCAATGGGAAGGTAGACAGAAAGTTTCTTAGGCAGCCTCAAAGAAATGTTAATAAAACAGAATATAGGGTGCCTGTTAATGAATATGAGATCAAGCTTGTAGAATCAATAGAAGCTGTACTTGGAATTAAGAATATAGGTCTTAGGCATAATTTCTTCCATATAGGAGGAGACTCAATTAAAGCAATTCAAATCGCGTCAAGACTTAATGAAGCGGGTCTGAAAATTACAGTTAAAGATATATTGTCTAATCCTGTAATTGAAGATATGGCGGTGCGTATTGAAGTATGTACTGGACTCAATAGTGCCGAGCAGGGACTTTGTGAAGGAATTGTTGAAAAAACACCTGTTTCATCTTGGTTCTTGGCAAGTAATTTTAAAAATGCAGATCATTACAACCAATCTGTTTTACTAAAGTTTAACCAGGAAGTACATACTGAGCGGCTTAAAGGTGCGTTTGAACAGTTAGTCAGGCATCATGATTCGTTAAGGCTTAATTTTGATACAGTTGAGAGAAAATTGTTCTACAACAATTCATATCTAAAAAATGAATTTGATATTGAAGAATTCGATTTATCAATATACTCAGATGAAATGCAAACAATGATGATGAATGAAATGGGTGAGAAGCTTAAATCAAGTTTTAATATTGCAAGAGGAATTTTAATAAAGGCGTGTGTATTTAATCTTGGAAAAAGCGGGAAACGGTTATTAGTTACGGCACATCATTTAGTTATAGATGGAGTTTCATGGAGAATTATTTTGGATGATCTGCAAAGAATCCTCGAGTGCCAGAATAATTTTTCAGAGGACATGCTCCCGCTAAAAACCCATTCCATGCAAAAGTGGGCGGAAACATTAAAAGAATATAGCATGGGTGAAGTTCTAAAAGAAACCGAGTATTGGAATTCAATATTACAAAGGAATTTTACATTTCCATTGGACTTTAACCCTATAGACAGATCTATAGAAAAGGTTGCTTCTTTAGTTAAAGATCTTACAAGAGATAAAACAGAAAATTTGTTAACAAGTGCAAATATTTCATATGGTACAGAAACCGTGGATATTTTGGTTGCAGCACTTGTAATGGCAGTATGCGAATTTACGGGGGAAGAAGAAATTATAATTGAATTGGAAGGACATGGACGTCAGATTCCTGTAGACAATATTGATATTTCCAGAACAGTTGGATGGTTTACAAGTATGTACCCTGTTGCTTTAAGGGGTGTAGAAAACTCTATTGAAGCGACAATCAAATCTGTAAAAGAACAGCTTAGGAAAATTCCCAATAAAGGGGTTGGGTTTGGTATTCTGAAGTATTTATCTGAAACTCTTGAAAATCTAGAGAGAAAATATATAAGATTCAACTATCTGGGCGATTTTGATAATACCTTTGATGGCAGCTTTTTTTCAGTTTCCAATGAAAAGTGCGGAAATGATATAAGTGTAAATAATCAAATGACCTGCCTTGTTGATATAAATGCAATCATTGTAAATAAAAAGCTGGAAATAAGGATTAGCTACAACGGAAATTGTTTTAAGGAACGGACCATGCTTGATTTTTCTGAGAAATATTTAAGCCATATCGTATTATTAATAGAGCATTGCTGTAATAAAGAGAGCAGGGACTTTACGCCGTCAGATTTTGATGCCGTTGAAATATTACAAGCTGATCTGGATGGCTTATTTAGCTAACTGATAATTTTAATTTTATGGAGGCAAATTGTATGAAAATGTTTAGAAAAGCAGGTGCAATTTTTTTCGCATGTATGGTATCTCTTATGTCTTTAACTGGCTGTGCACAGTCAAATGTTGAACATACAGGACATTCTCATGAGGAACATGGACACGAGGAGGATGAACATGGTGGAAGTGTTGAGTCTTCAGACCAGGGAGAAACAGTATATAGATTTGATAGTAATGGTATTAATGCTTCTGCAATACAAGAAATAGAGACCTTTATAAAACAGCAGATGGAAGTAGGTAAGCTTCCCGGAATATCAATTGCTGTTGTAAATGGTGATAAAGAGATATATAGCAATGGTTTTGGTTATTCAGACCTAAAATCAAAAGAAGCAGTTACTACTGATACTTTGTTTGAGTTGGGTTCTGTAAGCAAGGCATTTACCGGACTTGCAATTTTAAAGCTTGAGGAAGAAGGAAAGCTGAAAATAAATGACCCTGTCAGTAAATATATCCCATGGTTAAAACTTAAATACAATGGCAAAGAAGTAGATGTTACTTTAGAACAATTTTTACATCAAACCAGCGGTATTCCTTTTGAAACTGCATGTGAAATTCCTGTTTCAGATTCTGAAAAGGCATTGGAATATACGGTGCGGGTTTTGATAAACAAAGAACTTATTAATGAGCCTGGAAAAAATTTTTTCTATGCTTCATTAAATTATGATGTATTAGGTTTAGTTATTCAACAAGTATCAGGTGTTTCCTATGAAGAATATATGAGAAATAATATTTTGCAGTTGTTTGGACTTAATAACACTTACATGTCAAGGGAAGAGGCAATGGATAAAGGAATGTCTTATGGGTACAAGCTTGGCTTTACCAAAGTACTCCGTTATGATGCGCCTGAATATAGAGGCAATACGCCAGCTGGATATATAATATCCAATGCAGAGGATATGGGAAAATGGCTTGGAATTCAATTGGGAGCAGCTAGTACAACAGAGCTTCAAAAATCAATTATAGATAAGTCTCACGTTCATAACAGTACAGTTCCTAAAGCAGAGGATGGAGCTTTTTATGCTGCCGGATGGGCATTTTATCCGGATGGATATGGTGAATTTATCCATGATGGAGGTAATCCGAATTTTTCATCATATATATCATTTAGTCCTGGCGAAAATCTTGGAATTATAGTATTGGCTAACAGAAACTCTGTTTATACCCGTGCTATAGGTCAAGGCGTTATGAACATACTTAGAAGCAAAGATTCTGCACACTCACATTTTGATAATTATTTAGGCCTTGATAAGACTGTAACAGTTATATTTTTCGTATCAAGTGGCATTTTGATTCTCGTAATTTGTCTTTTAGCCATTGCAGTTATGCAGCTTATTAAGAAAAGAAGGAGTTATAGTGGCAGCATTATAAAGAAATTACTAATCCTTATTCCTTCTCTCACTGTTATCATTATTATCGGATATAACCTGTACAATGCGCCAAATATATTATTTGGAGGTCTTCCATGGGGCTTTATAAATGTATGGGGCCCTATGAGTATTTTGCCGGCGGTTTATTCCATATTTGGCATGCTTATATTACTGGGCATATTTATTGTATTGACAACGCTTTTCCCAAAATCCAAAGCTAAAACATAATAAGGAATAGCCGAAGTCATATTTTCAGCATTCCTAAAGGTTTATTATAGGGAGATTAAGATGGATAAAATTAAGTTGTTTTGTTTGCCGTTTGCCGGCGGTTCAGCAGTTACCTATAGAAAATGGAAAGATTATTTACACAGCTTTATTGAAATATGGGCTTTAGAACTAAAAGGAAGAGGGAAAAGGTTTAATGAGCCGTTTTACTTAAGCATTAAGGAAGCTGTTGAAGATTTATATAAGATAATTGAACCGGAAATAGTTAATTCGCAATTCGCTTTCTTTGGACATAGTATGGGGACAATACTTGCATATGAACTGGTAAACCAGATAAAAAGAGAAAAGCAGCGGGATCCGTTACATATTTTCTTTTCTGGAAGATATCCCCCACATGCTGATAAGCGGAGAAAAGTACTCCATGACTTGCCTGATGATGAATTTATAGCAGAAATTGAAAGTTATGGAGGTACTCCTAAGGGACTGTTTGATAATAAAGAGTTACTTGAAATTTTTCTGCCTGTTTTAAGGGCTGATTACAAGATACTAGACAACTACAGGGCTCAACAAACCCAGGTAGTATATGATTTCGACATATCGGTGTTAGGCGGAAGATATGACAGTGAAGTTTCAGCTGTGGACTTAAGGCAATGGTATAAGTACACAAATGGAGACTGCAGAGTATATGAGTTTGAAGGCGGACATTTTTTTATAAATGACTATATTGAAGATATTGTAAAGATCATAAATTCTACATTGGGCAGTAAGAAGAACAGTATAGAAGACATATACAGAATTTTGTTCGACTAAAGGGATCGATCTAATTTAAGGTGGGTGTAAATATTATTATGAGTACAACTCAAAAACTTGACAAACAAAATGTTGAAGATATTTTAGCTCTTACTCCCGTGCAGGAAGGGATGCTCTTTCACTATTTGAATCAACCATCAAGTGAATTATACTTTGAGCAGCTTAGCTTCAGGCTAGTTGGAAAAATAAACATGGAAATATTAAAAAAAGCCTGGGATCATGTTGTTGAAACAAATGAAATGCTAAGGACTGTTTTTAGGTGGGAAATGCTTGAAAAGCCGTTGCAGATTGTTCTTAAAACGCACAACATGCCAATAAGAGAATTTGATTTTTCAAATTGTAATGGCCAACAGCAAGTGATGATAGATAAGGTTCGGGAAGAAGACAGAAAAGAAAAAATAGATATAAGCAGTGCACCATGCAGGATTATACTTTGCAAAATCAATGAAAATGAGTATGAAATGATTCTGAGTAGTTTCCATATCATTTTTGATGGTTGGAGTAATGGGATAATTCTAAAGGAGTTTGTTGAAGCATACTGTAGCCTGTCAAATGGCAGAGTACCTGAAAGACCGTCTAAAACTAAGTATAAAGAGTTTGTAAAACGGGTTGCCGGAAATGACAAAGCCAGGGAAATTGAATACTGGAGCAATTACATTGGGGATTTTACTTCAAAGACAGTGCTTCCATTAGATAAAAAAAGTGATGAGTTTTGTACAAGTACACAGAATTATATAGACACAATTCCACAAGAAGTATCAGACAAGATAAAAGAGCTTTCAAAAAGCAGGAATATTACCACTGCTTCAATTCTTTACAGTGCATGGGGGCTACTGCTTAAAGTTTATAACGACAGCAGGGATGTTGTCTTTGGTACGACAGTTTCGGGAAGAACTGCTCAAATCAGAGGAATTGAAAATATTGTTGGTTTGTTCATTAACACGCCGCCTTTGAGAATCAAAACTTGTGAGAATGATAGTGTTACTGACCTGCTTGCCAGAGTAGACGAAATGCTTCTTGAAAGGGTGGAATTTGAACTTTCGTCTTTGACTGAAATAAAAAATCAATCCGGCGTTGACAGAAAAGAGAGCCTTTTTGATTCTATTGTTGTAGTTGAGAACTATCCTTTAGATGAGGCACTGAAAGATAATCAGAGCGAAATTGAAATGACTTTAAGCTCAATATTTGAAATGACCAATTATGATCTGACACTGGTTATTTCTACTTTTGATCAGTTTGGTATACGTTTTATTTATGATGGAGACAAATTTAACGCTGATACCATAGAAAGACTTACAAAACAATTTATAAACATAGTGCAAAATATGGTGAATAGTCCGGAAAGTCCTGTGGACAGTATGGAATTCTTATCACAGAAAGAAAAAGAACAGATTCTGTTTGACTTTAATAATTTTACAAATCATTATGATATCAATAAGACGATAGTAGAATATTTTGAGAATCAGGTATTGAGGACACCGGATAATATCGCAGTTAGGTTTAATAACCAATGCTTGACCTATAAAGAGCTCAATGAAAAATCTAATCAGCTTGCAAGGTTTTTGAGGGAAAAGGGTGTTGGTGTTGAAAAGGTTGTAGGGATAATGATGGAACGGTCTCTTGATATGGCTGTTGCGCTCATGGCAATACTTAAGGCTGGAGGAGCTTATCTTCCGATTGATCTTAACCTTCCTGCCGAGAGGATAACATACATGCTTGAAGATTCAGGTGCCATAGCTCTTATAACAGACAGCAAAGCTTCGGCACATTTTCAATTAACTGCGCTTCAGAATTTCGGGGCTAATAGTGATATTAATATAATACTTACAAGCCCAAGAGGTCACATTGAGGATTTCCAAAGCCTTCCGGTGCCGGATAGATCTCTTATTAATATTAATAAATATAAAGGCAAAATCGGTATGGCAAGTGTAAATAACTGCATATCGATTCAAACTACCAGAGGATGCCCGTATAAATGTTTGTACTGCCATAAAATATGGTCTAAGTTTCATGTTCGAAGAACTGCACAGAGCATTTTTGATGAAATAGAATACTATTACAGGAACGGTGTTAGCAATTTTGCAGTTATTGATGATTGCTTTAACCTTGATATGACTAACAGCCGTGAACTGTTCAAGCTGATAATTAAGAATAAACTAAGAATTCAGTTGTTTTTTCCAAATGGCTTGAGGGGAGATATATTAACCCCAGATTATATTGATTTGATGGTTGAAGCCGGAACACGAGGAGTTAACCTTTCTCTTGAAACTGCTTCGCCAAGGCTGCAGAAACTCTTGAAGAAGGACCTTGACCTGGATAAATTTAAAGGTGTTGTAGATTATTTTGCATCCCAGCATTCCAATATAATATTAGAGATGGCTACTATGCATGGTTTTCCTACAGAAACTGAGGAAGAAGCTATGATGACCTTGAATTTTATAAAAGATATTAAGTGGCTTCACTTTCCATATGTGCATATTCTTAAGATATTTCCAAATACGGAGATGGAAGAATTTGCGCTGGAATATGGCGTTTCAAAGCAGGATATTTTGAAGTCCAAAGATAGGGCATTCCATGAACTGCCTGAAACTCTGCCTTTTCCAAAGAGCTTTACGAGAAAATATCAGGCTGACTTTATGAATGAATATTTCTTGTCCAAGGAACGTCTTAACAAGGTGCTACCTGTACAAATGAAGATACTTGATGAGCAAGCGCTAATTCAAAAATATGATGCATATTTGCCTGTTGAAATAAGAACAGTAGAGGATATTTTTAAATTTGCAGGTATAGATAGTATTGAATTACAGAATGACAGGGTTGATACAGATAGAATAACAATTTTTGACAGAAAACATGCGGAAAGAAAAACTCCTTTGAATGCAAAAAAGGTTTTATTCCTTGATCTGTCGCAGCATTTTAGTTCTCGCAGCATGCTTTATAAAGTAGCGGAACAGCCTATCGGGCATATCTATCTTTTGACGTACTTAAAACAAGTATTTGGTGACAGGATTGACGGACGTATTTATAAATCAGGTATAGACTTTGATAGCTTTACAGAGCTAAAAGCTTTAGTAGATGAATATAAACCCGACATGATAGGAATAAGGACTTTAACATATTTTAAAGAGTTTTTCCATGAGACTGTCATGCTTTTAAGGCAATGGGGAATTAAGGTTCCGATTATAACTGGAGGACCTTATGGTTCAAGTGATTATGATACTATTTTGAAAGATAAAAACGTGGATTTGGTTATTCTTGGTGAAGGAGAATATACCCTTTCAGAGCTTGTAGAAAGAATGTTTGAGAATGGGTTTAGTATTCCGTCCAACGAGGTTCTGCAAAAAATCAAGGGGATAGCTTTCCTGGATAAATCCAAAAGTCAGGATGAGGACAAATCAAGGGAAGTGCTGGTTCTAGACCAATTGACGGAAGTCATTGGGAATGAAGATAAAAACAATCTGGCTCAAACTGTTGGGGCTAATAATTTAGCCTATGTTATGTATACATCCGGTTCAACTGGAAAGCCAAAAGGTGTTATGGTTGAACACAGACAGGTAAATAATTGTATACTTTGGATGCAGAAGGAGTTCAGGCTGAAAGCTCAAGATATTATTGTTCAGAGGACCAATCTGTCTTTTGATCCTTCTGTTTGGGAGCTTTTCTGGCCTCTTTATGTTGGGGCTAGCGTAAAACTGATTACCTACGATCAAAGCAGAGATGCCCAGTATCTAATGAGTTTGATGGGGGAAGATGACTTGACAATGATGTATTGTCCGGCTTCTCTGGTAACAGGTATGACCTACCTTTTAAATTCAACAAATGAAAAGCAAAAGTTGAAAATGCCATGGCTTATTATTGGCGCAGAGCCTATAAGTATGGATACGGTAAAAAGCTTTTATTCTTACTTTGAAGGTAGAATAGTAAATACATATGGACCTACAGAATGTACAATAAACAACACATATTACTGCATTGACAGGGATGACAAAAGAAGAATCGTTCCAATAGGAAGGCCAGTAGATAACAATCAATTGTATGTCCTCTCTAAAAACTCTAACCTTATGCCGCTAAAAGCTGTAGGAGAAATATATATTGCAGGCGATAGTGTTGCCAGGGGATACATTAATAATGCCCAAAAAACATCAGAGAGTTTTCTTGAAAATCCTTTTGGTAAGGGGAAGCTTTATAAGACAGGCGACCTTGGAAGGTGGCTTGATGATGGAAACATTGAAATAATGGGCAGGGTTGATGAGCAGGTCAAAATAAGGGGATACCGTATTGAATTGGGTGAAATTGAATCGGTTTTACTCAAAAATGATTCAATTAAAGAATGTGTTGTAGCGATTAAGGACAGCAAAAAATCGATACAGGAAACCAGAGTATGCAAAAAATGTGGAGCTGTCTCTTCATATCCAGGTATTACAATAGATGAAGATGGAATTTGTGATGTTTGCCGTGACTTTAGTGTCTATAAAAAGTATATGGACAAGTATTTTGGAACTCTTGAGGATTTGAATAACATTATAATTAATGCCAGAGAAGAAGGCAGCAGTAAGTATGATTGCCTGCTTTTATACAGCGGTGGAAAAGGTTCGGCCTATGCCCTATATACTTTAGTACAGAAGGGTTATAACGTATTGGCTGTTACATATGATAACGGGTATTTCAGCAAAACGGATATGGAAAATATAAAAATGATTACTTCCAAGCTTGGCGTAGATCATGTTGTACTAAAACATGAGAATACAGATGAAATTCTTAAGGAGAGTATCAATTTTGCCAAAACAGTGTGCAGGGGATGTTTTCATACGTCATCATCTCTAGCATTGGAGTATGCATATAAAAATGGTATTAAATTGGTCGTAGGTGCAACACTATCTCGCGGACAAATAATTGAAAATAAGCTTATCATGTTCTTTAAGCAGGGAATTTCTGATGTGAAAGAGGTCGAAAGTGGATTGAAAAGCCTCCAAAAGACATCTGTGGAGATAGATAGAAATATATTTGATCGTATAAACATCGATGTAATTAATGACAAATCTGTTTATGATGCTGTAAAAACAGTTGATTTTTACAGGTATTGTGACATTTCAAATGAGGCAATGCTGACGTTCTTAAATGAAAAAGATCCTTACTGGGAAAGCAGAAAAAATTATGCCATATATTCGACGAATTGCTCCATTAAGCAAATAGGGGACAAGCATCACTTAACTGCAAAGGGCTACCACTATTATGGCAGTGCAACATGTTGGGAAAGAAGGATGGGCCATATAACTAAGGATAATTTAGAGGAAGACTTGCACTGCTCTGTAAGCGAACACGCAGTGGATAATTTCTTAAATAGGATTGGTGTTGAAAAGATAACGGAAAGCAAAAATCTAGATACCAAATATATGTGTGCATACTATGTCTCAGATAAAGAATTGAATGCAGCGGAGTTAAAGGAGAATATATCTAAAGAGCTACCATCATATATGGTACCTTCCTATTTTGTCAGACTTGAGAACCTGCCTTTGACACTGAATGGGAAAATAGATAAAAGACTGCTTCCTGAACCAGATACAGACGTAAATTTGGGCTCTGAGTATATCGAACCTACAAATGAGACAGAGGAGCATTTGGTAGATATATGGAAGAATATTTTGGGAGTTGACCGTGTTGGTATAAAGGATAATTTCTTTGATATCGGCGGAAATTCTATTTTGCTTATACAAATGCATTCAAAGATTGATAAACAATATCCTGGAAAAGTATCAATGACAGACATTTTTGCGCATACAACAATTGAGAAATTGTCTGAACTTATAAGGGGAAGCGAAGAAGATATAAGGGATATTGAGATTAAGACAATAACATTTCCAGATGGATACTTTGTAGATGCAAAAGAGTCTCAGGACGGTGCTGTTTTCAAAGCTAGCCTTAAAGAAAGTATTTTTGAGAAAATCAAAAGAATTTCAGAATATGAAAAGGTCCGTGTATATGATGTATTCATTGGAATGTATGCGTATCTGATTTCTGAAATTACGCAAAAAACAAATATAACTGTAAATGCAGTTATTGATAATAACATATATCAAATACCAATAAATTTGAATGAACTAAAGGGTTTCAGAGACTTATTCAAAGTAGTAGGAGCTGCAAATAATGAAAGCGGATCAAAAGAAAAATATTCACAAAAAGATTTAAAGAATATTAAAGTAAGCAAAAGTAAATATGAAATTATACCGTTTATATATGATGCAAAGCTTTTGACTGAAAAAGCTAAGCTGGTAGATGTTTACGATGTTATATTTGAAATTGATTTTGAGAATATGTCAGTTGCGTGTGAGTTTGACAGTAGTAGGCTCAAAAGAGAAAAAATAAAGGAGCTTCTAAGTGGGTATTTGGAGCTTGTAGGAACACTAGCTGATGATTATGAGTTTAAATAAGGAATTGTAAAGTAATATATCATTCCTTAAATATATGGGGGGCAGTTTTAATGGATTTTAGCAGTATTAAGCTTGGTAAAGTTAACATGAATAAATATTCTGACATTGAAGAAATATCTTCAAAGGATATAGCAATTATAGGTATGGCTTGTGAATTCGGTTCAGCAAAAAATGCTGATGAGTTTTGGGCCAATCTAAGGGCTGGGGTAGATTTGGTACGGGAATTTCCAGATGTGAGGAGATTGGATACTGACGATTTCTTAAGAAGTATGAATATGGATAAAACAGAGTATCAAGAAGGTGCATTTCTTGATGAGGTAGATAAGTTTGATTACACGTTTTTTCGTTTATCACCTAAAGAAGCGGCTTTAATGAGCCCTAATCAAAGATTGTTTCTTGAAACTGCATGGAAAACTATAGAGGATGCAGGATATGGCGGTAACAAGCTAAATGGAAGTAAGACTGGAGTCTACATAGGATTTGAAGCTGATGCCCCTGTTGATTATAAAAGGTTTATTGAAGAATTGGATCCATCCTCAATACCACTGGCTGTGCCAGGAAATTTGACACCTATTATTGCAAGCAGAATTGCGTATCTCCTTGACTTGAAAGGCCCAAGTATGTCAATTGATACTGCATGTTCTTCAGCGCTTGTGGCTATTCACACTGCCATAAGAGCAATAAGAAACGGTGAGTGCGAGATGGCTATAGCTGGAAGTGTGAGAATAAATATTTTGCCTGCACAGGCACAATTCAAACTGGGTATTGAGTCATCCGACGGGAGGACAAAAGCTTTTGATGACAGCTCTGATGGGACTGGCAGCGGAGAGGGTACTGCTGCTGTACTGTTGAAGCCATTAAGTGCAGCAATAAGGGATAGGGATAACATTTACGCCGTAATAAAAGGAAGCGCTGTAAACCAGGATGGAAGATCCATTGGCATAACTGCCCCAAATGTATTGGCACAGGAGGATGTTATTGTCAGTGCATGGAAAGATGCAGGAATAGATCCTTTGTCCATATCTTATATAGAGGCACACGGAACGGGAACAAAACTTGGAGATCCTATTGAAGTTGATGGAATAAGAAGGGCTTTCAGAAGATATACAGATAAAAAGCAGTTCGTGCCTATAGGTTCTGTCAAAACAAATATCGGACATCTTGATAATGCAGCAGGGATAGCTGGGCTGATAAAGTGTGTCCTGGCTTTAAAATATGCTGAGATACCTCCAAGTATACACTTCAAGACTCCAAACAGTAAAATAGATTTTGCCGATTCTCCTGTATTTGTAAACGACAAGTTGAAGGAATGGAAAACTGAAGAGTATCCAAAAAGGTGTGGCATAAGCTCTTTTGGTTTTAGTGGTACAAACTGTCATTTGATTCTTGAGGAAGCCCCTGTAAGCAAAATAACAAAGGGAACTGAGAAACGAGATTTGTACTTTCTGGCGCTGTCTGCAAAAAGTCAATCTTGCTTAGTAAACTTGATTGAGAGATATAAGGCATTTTTAGAGAAAGAAGTCAATGTAGATATTGCTGATATCTGTTTTACTGCAAATACAGGCAGAGGTCATTATAACTATAGACTTGCAGTGATATTTGAAAGTCTGGAAGAATTAAAGCAAAAACTGGGCAGTGCTGCACTTAAAACAGATGAAGCAAAAAATATATATTACGCATATCACAAAATAGTTTCGGAAATCAAAGAAAATAAGGCTGATTGGGAAATCACTGATAGTGTGCAAAAGGAAATCAGCACAAAGGTATCGAGTGAAATTAGTGAGTTTATATCTGACAGAAAAAACGTAGGTCTGTTAGAAAAAATATGTTGTTTGTATGTAAAGGGTGCAGATGTAGAATTTGAAAAGCTATATAAAGATGAATTGAGATCACGAGTAGGGTTGCCTGTTTACCCGTTTGAACGGAGCCGTTGTTGGATCGAAGTTGCTAAAAATGTAAAAATTAATGACGAAAAAAATAGTATTGGCGCTTTGGTTGACTGCTGCAGGTTGAAATCTATGAATCTTGAGGTGTTTTCCAAAGAATTTGACAGCGAAAGAAATTGGATACTTAAAGAGCATAAGATCTCAGGCAACAACGTATTGGTTGGAACTGCTTATTTGGAAATGGTAATGCAGACCTTTGGAAAAAGCAATAAAGGATGCCCTATTGAAATGAAAGATATTGTATTTCTCACACCTTTGGTTATGAACAGCCATGAAAAGAGAGAAGTACAGCTTATAATAAATAAAGAAGATGAAAACTACAAATTTACAGCGGTGAGCAATTGTGATGCAGAAAACGAAAACTGGTCAAAACACATTGAAGGCAGGGCTAGTGCTTTAAAGAGCTGCAGAGCTCTTTTATGCGATGTTGATGAAATAAAAAAGAGCTGCAATGAAGAGGTTATAACTCCTAATATAAACGACTATAATGACAAGACGGTTTTCGAGCTCGGTCTACGTTGGGGCAGCATACGTAAAATTTATGTAGGAGAAAATCAGCTGCTATCTCATATTGAATTGGATGGGGAATTTGAGAGTGAATTAGAAGACTATACACTATACCCATCTCTTTTAGATAATGCGCTCACAACAATACCTTTAATTAGGAGAAGCTTAAAAAACAGTTCTTCCAATTTGGAAGACAGCATATTCCTGCCATTTTCCTATGGGCTTATTAAAGTTTACAGGGCCTTACCTTCAAAGTTTTACAGCCATGTAACATCAATAAGCAATATTTCAGAAGATTCTCAGACTGTTAGCTTTAACATTTCTCTTATTGATATGTCAGGTGAAGTATTGGTTGAAATTGAGAACTATTCACTAAAAAAAATGCGCAGTGCGAAAGGACTTCAACAGAGTAACGATAAGCTTTTTCATCAAACCAGATGGATTAACTGTGAAATTGAAACTAAAGATAGATTTATAAAAAAGGAAAACATATTGGTCTTTAGCAGTAAATCCCGATTGGAATGTGAAATGGTTGATAGATTAAGACAAGGTGGTTGCAGCGTTATTGAGGTTTTTTCGGGTAATGCTTATGAAGAAATCTGTAGTGAAAGATATATGGTTGGCAGTAATATTGAAGATTATAAAAAGGTTGTATCCCAAATAAAGCTTAAGGGGATATCCAAAATCATCCATGCTATGACTTTAGCAGATGAGGAAGCAAGTGATATTTCAGTGCTGAAGGAGAGCATGGCAAGAGGTGTTGGGAGTTTGTTCCGTCTTGCAAAGGCTGTTCAAAATATTAATTTGGATAAGCATCTGGATATTGTTGTGATTTCGGATTATGTAAACGAAGTTTCCGGCAACGAGAAAATAATTAAGCCTGAAAATGCGGCTTTGTTTGGATTGGCAAAGGTTGTTGACAGTGAGAACCCGAAAGTGAGCTTTAGATGTATTGATATAGACAACTATACAAGGTTAGATGACATATTCCCGGAATTGATGTGTGATGGTGGCTCCTCTGCTGTGGCATACCGTCAGGGTAAAAGATATATTGAGGAGCTTGGTGAATTTGATATTGAAAATATTAAAAAGAGAGAAATCATGCTGCACGAAGAAGGTGCGTATATTATCACAGGCGGTTTGGGAGGGATAGCTCTTGAAGTTGCCCAATATCTTTCATCAAAAAGCAAAGTCAATTTGGTGTTGATCGGTCGTACAGATATGCCTGAAAGGTCAGCATGGGATGACATAGTTGGTCTTGGAAATGATTTGAAAATTATAAATAAAATTAATGTTATTAGAAGAATAGAAGCTAAAGGGTCCAATGTAACCATTTTTAGAGCAGATGTTTCTGACATTAAGAAAATGTCTGAAGTTGTTGAAAAAACAAGACAGAAGTTTGGAAGAATCAACGGAGTTATTCATTCTGCAGGACAGGCAGGAGAAGGGTTCTTAATTAATAAGAATGAGAAAGTTTTTGACAGCGTGTTAGCACCAAAAGTAGAAGGTACTTGGATTTTAGATAAATTAACGGACACGGATGAGTTGGATTTCTTTGTATTGTTTTCATCATCCACTACACTTGCGGGCATAGTTGGGCAGGGTGATTATACTGCTGCGAATGCATACCTGGATTCATATGCAGCTTATAGAAACAAGAAGGGCAGAAAGTCATTGACTATTAAATGGTCTGCGTGGAAAGAGACAGGTATGGCTTTCAATTATGGTGTTAACTCTGATGGCTTTTTCAAGGTGCTGCCAACTCAGAAAGCTATCTATGCCTTTGGCCAGGTTTTAAACAGGGATATTGAAAGGGTTTTTATAGGAGAAATAAATTTCAGAAATCAATCCTTTGATCAGCAAAAGTTTCCTTTTATAAAGCTGTCAAAAGAAATTATAAGCAAATTTGTGGACGATAAAGAACAGTTGGCTCAAGTACAGGTAAATAAAGATGAAGTACAGAAAAATACAAATGCAGATTTAAATCCAAATAAAGAAACGGATATTCTGATAGCTGGAGAAGCAAATCAAAATTATACAAGTACGGAAATAAGTTTGGCATATGTATACAGTGAGGTGTTGGGGCTAAAAGAAGTTAACATCTACGATGATTTCTATGATTTGGGCGGGGACTCAATTATAGCAATGAAGATTATAAACACAATTAATAAAAAGCTCAATATTAAATCGGATGTTATAGATTTATTTGATAACACTACTGTAAAAGAGTTTGCAAAATATATTGATGATGAGTATCTAGTAAAAATCAGTTCAAATAACAAAGCTGAAGAGGATGCCATTTTACCTGTTCCTAAAGCGGAGTATTACAGTGCTTCGGCTGCTCAGAGCAGACTATATATTCTAAACCAATTTGATATAGGGAGCACTGCTTATAACATTACAAAAGTAATGAAAATCATAGGAAACATTGATATTAAGAGATTTGAGACGGCATTTAAAAAGCTTATAGAGCGGCATGAAATATTGAGGACATCTTTCTCAGTTGTGGACCAAAACCTTGTGCAAAAAGTGCATGACAGCATTGATTTCAATATCAGTGAAGTGGATTTATACAGCAAGGATGAGAATGGTTATGTATCTTATGAAGACATAAAAGAAAATATTGATGCTTTTATCAGGCCGTTTGATTTGGGTACACTGCCATTGTTGCGGGTGGGGCTCATCAGGATATCCATGGAAGAATATCTTATGATTTTTGACATCCACCACATTATTTCGGATGGAACATCCATAGGAATACTGACAAAAGAATTGACTGATTTATACAGGGGAATGGATATTCCGGAGCTTAAGGTTCAATATAAGGATTTTTCCATATGGCAGAATGATTTTTTCAATACGGAAGCATTGAAAAAGCAGGAGAAATACTGGTTGGAAATATTTAAAAACGGTATTCCAGCTTTGAACTTGCCTACTGATTATTACAGACCTCTTGTACAGAGTTTTTGTGGAGATAAGGTTGACTTTAAGCTGGACAGGACTTTATTTGATAATTTAAACAAAAGATCTGCAGAAGCAGGGACTACTTTGTTTATGTACATGATTTCTGCGTTTAATGTTTTATTACATAAGTACACCGGACAGGAAGATATAATAATCGGTTCTCCTGTCGAAGGCAGGAAACATAAGGATTTGGACAACCTCGCAGGTATGTTTGTTAATACCCTTGCATTAAGAAACTATCCTAAAGCTGATAAAACTTTTGAACAATTACTGAAGGAAGTAAAGGAAAACTCATTAAATGCCTACGCGAATCAAGACTATCAATTTGACAAATTGGTTGATGTATTAGATATAGAAAGAGATATGTCCAGAAATCCCTTATTTGATATAATGTTTGATTTCCAGACAGTTAAGAGCACAGAAGTTGAAATGGCTGGTCTGAGGCTTATACCTTATGAATATGGGAAAATGACAACTAATTTTGACATTGTGCTGCATATCATAGCAAGTAATGATGCTTTATCCTGTTCATTTGAATTCTGCACAGAGCTTTTTAGAAAAGAAACAGTGGCAAGAATGGCAAAGCATTATCTAAATATTTTGGATGTAATAGTAAGTCAGCCTGAAATAAAGCTTTCTGATATTGAAATGATTTTAGAAGAGGAAAAGCAGCTTATACTTGGAAATTTTAATGACACAGGAACTGAATACCCTGCTGATAAAACGATACACCAAATATTTGAGGAAGAGTGTAGGAAAGCACCCAATAATATTGCTTTAGTATGTGGAAACAGGCAATTAACTTACGGAGAATTAAGCAAAAAGTCCAACCAACTGGCAAAAGTACTCAGAATTAAGGGAGTAGTACGAGAAAGTATTGTTGGGATTATGGCAGAGAGTTCTATAGAGATGGCCATTGGAATCATTGGCATATTAAAAGCGGGAGGGGCATACCTTCCGATTGACCCTGATTATCCTGCTGACAGGATAGGGTACATGATTGGGGACAGTGGTGCCAATATAATGCTTGTGCAAAATCACTTGCAGGACAGGTTTGGTTTCAAGGGAGAAATACTAGACCTTGATGCCCTTGACTCATATTCCGAAGATCATATAAGTATCGATAATGTAAATACCCCAGATGATTTGGCTTATATAATTTACACCTCAGGTTCAACAGGAAAACCTAAGGGTGTTATGGTTGAACACAAAAATGTTATAAGACTTGTGAAAAATACAAACTATATTGAGTTTAAACAGAATGACAGAATATTGAAGACAGGCGCCCTGGTATTTGATGCTTCTACATTTGAAATTTGGGGTGCTCTGTTAAATGGTTTAAGACTTTATCTGGTAGATGAAAGTACAATAATTGACCCGATTAAGCTTGAGAGTGCTTTAAAAGAATATCAAATAACAACTTTATGGCTGACATCACCTCTGTTTAATCAGTTATCACAGCAGCGAATTGAGCTGTTCAGTAGCCTTAAGAATCTGTTGGTAGGTGGAGATGTGTTATCTCCTAAGCATATAAACAGAGTAAGAGAGATGTATAAGGATTTAAGAATTATAAATGGTTACGGACCTACTGAAAATACTACATTTTCTGTTTGCTTTGAGATAAATGACAGTTACGAGCAGAACATACCGATCGGTAAGCCTATAAGCAATTCAACTGCATACATTCTGGACAAAAACCGTAAATTACAGCCTATAGGTGTTGAAGGAGAGCTGTGTGTTGGTGGAGATGGTGTAGGCAGGGGTTATATAAACCAGCAGGAGAGAACGCAAGAAAAATTTGTTTCAGATCCCTTTTTAAAAGGCGGCAGAATGTATCTAACCGGCGATTCTGCAAGGTGGCTTCCTGATGGAAACATTGAGTTTTTAGGGAGGAAAGATAATCAGGTAAAGATCAGGGGTTTCCGTATTGAGATTGGTGAAATAGAGGAGCAGATATTAAGGCACAAATTAATAAAAGAAGCAATGGTTACTTCGAATAAAGACCTAAGTGATATAAAATACCTGATTGCATATTTTGTAGCAGACGAAGAACTGAAAGTTAATGAAATACGTGAATTCCTTTGTGCAAAACTTCCTGACTATATGATACCGTCATATTTTATTCAGTTGGACAGGCTGCCGCTGACAATTAACGGTAAGATAGACCATAAGTCTCTGCCAAAGCCGGAAGTGAATATTAATAAAGCAGCATTATATGATGCTCCGGCTAATGATACTGAAATAAAGCTTGTGGGTATTTGGCAGGAAATTCTCGGAGTAGATGGGATAGGCACTAATGATAACTTCTTTGAAATGGGCGGACATTCACTGAGAGCTGCAATTCTTATATCAAGAATACGTAAAGAAATAAATGCAGAGATATCGCTGAAAGATGTATTTGCCAATCCTACAGTGAAAGGGCTTGCTGACCAAATAAAAAGGTCAGAAAGAGAAGTGTTTGAAGTTATTGAGTGTGCTGAGAAAATGGACTTTTATCCCTTGTCACCGGCTCAGAAGAGAATGTATGTATTAAACAGGCTGGAAGGCAAAGGTACGGTTTACAATGTACCTGGTATGGTAATTTTGGATGGATCTATTGACAGGGTTCGATTTGAGAATACATTTAGAAAATTGGCACAAAGACATGAATCATTCAGAACTTCCTTTGAAATTATTGCTGGTGAGCCAGTTCAAAGGATACATGAAAATGTAGAGTTCAATATAGAGTACTTTGAACTCCTAGAAGAGCTGGTCACCGAAAAAATCAGGGAATTGATTAAGCCTTTTGATTTAAGCAAAGCACCTCTACTTAGAGCAGTGCTGATAAAGGTTAGGGAAGACAGGCATATAATGCTTTTGGATATGCACCATATAATTTCCGATGGTACATCTTTGAACATTATAATAAGAGAGTTTTCTGAAATATACAACGGAAAAGAGCTTCCGCAATTGAGGATACAGTACAAAGACTATACAATGTGGCAGAAAAAGCTCGCTGAAGAAGGTGTACTAAAGGAACAGGAAGAGTATTGGATGGAGAGGTTCAAAGGTGAAATACCTGTACTCGATCTTCCGACGGACCGTGTAAGAGGTGCTGTGCAAAGCTTTGAAGGAAGCAACTTTGAATTTGAGATAAGCGGGGATTTGAGAGAGAGAATAAATATCCTGACAAAAGAAACAGGAACTACTTTATACATGGTGCTTTTGGCTCTTTACAATACCTTTTTGATGAAATACACAGGTCAGGAAGATATAATAGTCGGCTCGCCTGTAGCGGGAAGACCCCATGCCGATTTGCTAAATATTGTGGGAATGTTTGTAAATACACTTGCTATGAGAAATTATCCGGGCAAGGATAAAACATTTATAGAGTTTTTGTATGAAGTGAAAGAGAATTCGTTGAAAGCATTTGAAAACCAGGAGTATCCTTTAGAAGACCTTGTTGAAAAGCTTGATTTAAGAAGAGACATGAGCAGGAATCCATTGTTTGATGTCATGTTAATTCTTCAAAATATGGACAGTGAGAACCTTGAGGTTCAGGGTTTGGTTATGAAGCCTTATAAGGCAGATACCGGGATATCCAAATTTGATCTTGCTTTTAATGTTGAGGAAAAGAAGGATTCAATACTTTTCTGTATTGAGTATGCTTCAGAACTTTTCAATAAGGATACCATAGCTCGCATGTCTTTGCATTATATAAAAATCCTTGAAGAGGTACTGAAAAATCCTGAAAGAAAGCTTTCTGATCTAGAGATGATTACTGATTATGAGAAGAAGCTTATTTGCGAATTTAATAACACAGAAGCAGTGTACTCAAAAGATAAAACAATACAACAGCTGTTTGAAGAGCAGGTAGAGAATACACCTGACAATTTAGCGGTTATTTGTGAAGATGAGCAGCTTACTTATAGGGAACTTAATGAGAGGGCAAACCAACTTGCAGGTATATTGCGCAAAAAGGGAGTAAAACGTGAGAGCATAATAGCAATAATGGCTGAACCGTCACTCCATATGGTAGCAGGTATTATGGGGATACTCAAGGCAGGTGGAGCTTATTTGCCTATAGACCCAGAATATCCCGAGGACAGAATAAAATATATGCTTGAAGACAGCAAAACAGAGCTTCTTTTAAAGTATGGCGGGCAAAATAAAGAAATCAAATTTATGGGTGAGATAATAGACCTTGACGATGAAGCGATCTGCAAGGAAGCAGTTGAAAACCCAAAGTCCGTTAATACTCCAAATGACCTTGCATATGTAATATATACTTCAGGTTCCACTGGAAAACCAAAGGGAGTTATGATCGAACATAGAGGCCTGGTTAACTTTGTTCAATGGAGACACAACGCTTATAATTATTCTTCTGGCGATGTAAGTTTACAGATGCTGTCATTTTCTTTTGATGGTTTTGGAACAAACCTGTATCCTGCTTTATTGGCGGGAGGTAGTGTTGTTATACCAAATAACATCCACAAAATGAACTTTACACATATTAAAGGTCTTATAAAGCAGAGAAAAGTAACTAATATGAGTATTGTACCGTCAATGTATGGCGCAATTCTTGAAAGTTCACAGGCGGAGGACTTGAATTCAATAAGGTTCATAGTTCTTGCAGGGGAGAAATGTGATAAATGGCTTGTAGAAAAAAGCTTTTCAATAAGTCCGAATATCAGGCTTATTAACGAATATGGACCGACAGAAAACACTATTACAACAACGGCATTAGTTGGAATGAAAAGTGACTGTGAAGCTATTATTGGAACCCCGATTTCCAATAACAAAGTATATATTCTGGATGCTGATGGAAAGGGACAACTGCTTCCTATAGGAATAGTGGGTGAATTATGTATCTCAGGAGATAGTTTGTCCAGAGGGTATTTAAATCAGCCTGAACTTACAGCCCAAAAGTTTAAAGAGAATCCATTTGAGACCGGAGAAAAAATATATCACACCGGTGACCTGGCGAAATGGCGGCCTGATGGGAATATAGAGTTTATAGGAAGAATGGATAATCAGGTAAAGCTGAGAGGTTATAGGATCGAATTAGGAGAAATAGAAAAACTTCTTTTACAGCACAGCAAAGTAAAAGAAGCAGTTGTAATTGTAAGAGGGGATAATGGAGGAGATAAATGCCTGTGTGCATATATTGCTGCACAAGAAGAAATTGATCAAAACAGCATACGTACACAACTATTGGAAGAACTGCCCGAATACATGATACCGTCATGCTTTGTGGTTCTAACAAAAATACCTATTACTCCGAACGGAAAAGTTGATATAAAGGCATTACCTGAACCTGTGAAAAGCAAAGACAAGGCTATGGAGTACGAAGCACTAGGCAACGAACTTGAACAAAAAATTGTAAGTATTTGGAGTGAAGTGCTTGGAACCCCAAATATAGGAATAAATGATAATTTCTTTGAGCTTGGGGGGCATTCACTGAAAGCTGCTGTAATGTTGTCTAAGATCCATAAGGAAATGAATATTGAAATGCCTCTTAAAGAGTTTTTTGTGAGGCCAACGGTGAAATCCCAGGCTTCTTTCATAAAAGAAGCTTCAAAAAGCATATTTACTTCAATTGAACCTACTCCTAAAAAAGATTTCTATCCATTATCTTCTGCACAGAAGAGAATGCTTATACAGGCTCAGATTCAAGGAGATGGAACGGCATATAACTCCCCGGGTGCGGTAATAATTGAAGGCAAAATAGATAAAGTTCAATTTGAGAATGCTTTGAAAATGCTTTTAGAAAGGCATGAGACTCTTAGAACATCCTTTGAAATGATAGATATGGAGGGGGTACAGAGAGTCCACGAAAAAGTTGAATTTAATGTTGAATACTATAAATGGCAGGAAGAAGACATTGATGAAAAGATAAAGACATTAGTAAGACCTTTTGATTTAAGTAAAGCGCCACTATTTAGAGTAGTGCTTGTTGAACTCAAAGAAGACAGGCATATGATGATGTACGATATGCATCATATTATTTCTGATGGTGTATCCATGGACATTTTGA
This sequence comes from Acetivibrio cellulolyticus CD2, assembly GCF_000179595.2. Lineage (NCBI taxonomy): Bacteria > Bacillati > Bacillota > Clostridia > Acetivibrionales > Acetivibrionaceae > Acetivibrio > Acetivibrio cellulolyticus. The sequence goes on from NZ_JH556657.1 coordinate 610,851, forward strand.
CAGGAGAATTTTTTGCGCTTTATGCTGGAAAAGAGCTGCCACAATTAAGGATACAATACAGGGACTATACATTATGGCAGGAAAGGCTTTTTAGAGAAGGCGTTCTGAAAAAGCAGGAAGATTACTGGATGGAAACTTACAGAGGTGAAATTCCAGAGCTTGATTTGCCTACTGATTACAAAAGGCCTGATGTAATGAATTATAGAGGCAGCAGAATATATTTCAAAATGGGAACAGAGCTCTATAAAAAGATCAGAAGTTTTGCAATTGAAACTGAAACAACACTTTATATGCTGCTGCTGTCTGCATACAATCTGCTTCTATCAAAGTACACGGGCAAGGAGGATGTTATCGTTGCATCTCCAATTGCCGGGAGACAACACGCAGATCTTGAAAACATTATCGGAATGTTTGTAAATATGCTTCCGATGAGGAATTTCCCAAAAGAGCAAATGAAATTTATTGATTTTATAGACAGTGTTAAGGGCAACTGTCTAAAAGCATACGAAAACCAGGATTATCAGCTGGAGATGCTTATAGAAAAGCTTTTGGAAATAGGAAGCTTGAATAGGAATTCAAATAGGAATCCGTTATTTGATGTTGTTTTTGCGATGCAAAATACTGTTTCAAATTTTGTAGAGGTCGAAGGATTAAAGTTTTATCAAAAAGAGTTGGAATTCGGTTCGGTTAAGTTTGATATTTTGATTGATGCATATGAAGAGAATGAGGATATAAGGTTTGTATTGGAATATTCGACAGATTTATTTAAAAGGTCAACTGCCGAAAGAATTACACAAAACTTTATTGAAATACTTGAGCAGGCTGTAAACAACAAAGACATGCAGCTTAAAGATTTTACTATCAGCAATAACATATTGATAGCAAGTGACACAGAAGAAAATACTGTCGATTTTACTTTTTGAGATGATAAGGAATGCTGAAATATAACTTCGACTATAATGTCACTTCAAGCCTTATTTGATCCAAATAGGCCACGTGAAAAATCCGAAGTAATAATTCAGTTATTCCTATATAGGAGGAGAAAACATGCAGGAAAATAAGGATACGGCAAAGGAAAAGATTCTGTTTATGCTATTGCCATTTTGGACACCTCTAATTCCACCTTTAGGCATTTCGTGTCTAAAGAGCTATCTGGGGAAAAGAGGATATTGCTCAAAAACAGTAGATGCAAATGTAGAGCTGGAATTTATGGAAGTATATAAGAACTATTTTGATATATTAAGATCATATATTCCACTTGAGAAGAGAGGAAATTTCAATAACTCCGGAAATTATGTTTTGAGTAATCACCTTATGTCGTATTTTAACAGAGATGAAAACAGTGAATATTTGGAATTGATTAAAATAGTTATTGCAAAGTACTACTATACGGATGTTGATAATTCTCAGATAAACAAATTGGATGAAATAGTAGCAGATTATTATTCGAGGCTTGAGGAGTATATCTGTAATTGGTTGAAAGAAGAAAAACCTACTGTATTAGGGCTTTCTGTATATAGTGGTACACTTGCGTCTTCACTTTTTACATTTAAAACTGCTAAAAGGTTATTTCCCGAAATTCAAACGGTTATGGGAGGCGGCATTTTTGCAGACCAGCTCTCACAGGGGTCTCCAAATCTGGAGTATTTCATTAATAATACTCCTTACATAGATAAGATAATGGTTGGTGAGGGTGAGATTTTATTTACAAAATACCTTGAGGGGAGTTTGGGGCAGGATAAAAAAATGTATAGCCTTTTGGACTTGGGAGAAGAGACACTTGATTTGTCAAGGGTTGAAGTTCCTGACTTTTCCGATCTCAAATTGGATAGTTATCCCCAGATCACTGCATATGCTTCAAGAAGTTGTCCTTTTCAATGCAGCTTTTGCTCGGAAACCGTGCAGTGGGGTAAATACAGGAAAAAGGATGCTAATCAGATTGTTGATGAAACATTGATGTTATATAAAAAACATGGCAGTCAGCTGTTCCTGTTTGGGGATTCGTTACTTAACCCGGTTATTGAGGACTTAGCTGATGAGTACATAAGAAGAGGTGAATCCATCTATTGGGATGGTTATTTGAGGGCGGATAAACACGTCTGTGATCCTGAAAACACTTTTAAATGGCGGCGTGGAGGATTTTATCGGGCTAGGATAGGAGTTGAAAGCGGATCGCAGAGGGTCTTGAATCTGATGGATAAGAGGACAAAGATTGAACAAATCAAGGAAGCTATTTCAAGTCTTGCTTATGCAGGAATTAAGACAACGACGTATTGGGTAATCGGATTTCCCGGTGAAACTGAAGAGGACTTTATGGAGACGCTGAATCTGATTGAGGAGCTGGCGGATAATATCTATGAAGCGGAGTGTAATCCATACAATTACTTCATATCGGGACAGGTAGATTCCAATAAGTTAAAAAATGAAAATGAAATCAGTCTGTTATATCCGCAATATGCAGAAAAACTTCTGATGGGCAATACCTGGATGCTTAATGCAGAACCGACACGACAGGTGACTTATGAAAGAATATCAAGGTTTGTCGCTCATTGCAAACGTTTAGGTGTGTATAACCCTTATAGCGTTTATGAGATTCAAAATGCGGATGAGCGCTGGATAAGGCTGCATCAGAATGCTGTGCCGGCCATGATGGAATTTAGAAAAGAAGGTAAATTTATAAATGAAAACCTGTCTGTAAAAAAGACTTTAATAGCCGAAGTTGTTCAGCAGGATAATATAGATTTTACATTTTAGTGATCTTAAAGCAGGCAAAGAAGGGTGGAAATTCTAGTGAAGGATAACTTTTTTAAGGATGTCTTGTTAACAACCGGCAAATTGGCAGAAGCAAAAAAATATTGGATGGATAAGCTTTCAGGCGAATTAATAAAAACCAGTTTTCCATATGACTGTAAAACATCAAAGGGCAGCAAGGGTGAAACCAATGTTTTGAATTTTATATTGCCGGAAGATCTCTCTAAAAGACTCCTCAAGTTAAGCAGCGGAAACGACAGGAACCTTTATGTTGTTTTGATGACAGGATTAATAGGCTTATTATACAAGTATACCGGGAATGGAGATATTATAATCGGTACACCTATATATAAGCAGACAGTCGAAGGAGAGTTTATAAATACGGTTCTTGCAATTAGAAATAAGCTAACTGGCAGTACTACTTATAAGGAACTGCTTTATTCAGTGAGAGAAGCAGTTGAAAAGGCTTCGGTTCATCAAAACTATCCAATCAATAAGCTTATAGAAGACCTTAACATTAATGTGTCCAATGAAGGTTTCCCTTTGTTTGACAGCTTGCTGATGCTTGAAAATTTGCATGATAGAGAATACATAAGCCATATTGATGTTAATACGCTCTTTGTTTTTGGAAAGACTGCTGAGCAGATATTTGGAACTATTGAATACAATTCTTTGCTGTATGAAAGAGAAACTATTTCAAGGATTGCTTCTCATTTTATAAGCTTTTTAAGTGAATGCTTGAAGAATATAGATTGCAGTATTAAAGAGATAGATTTTTTATCAAAAGAAGAAAGACAACAAATCCTATTTGATTTTAATAATACAAAAAGGATTTATGAAAGCGGGAAAACAATCAGTGAGCTTTTTGAAGAACAGGTTCTAAAAACTCCGGATGCTATAGCGTTGGTTTATGAAGACAAGCAGATGACATATCAGCAACTTAACGAAAAATCCAATCAAATTGCAAAGATATTGCGAGAAAAAGGCGTATGTCCTGAGAGTATAGTCGGAATAGTTGCAGAGCGGTCTTTGGAGATGGTAATAGGTATTATGGCTGTACTAAAGTCCGGAGGTGCATACCTTCCGATTGATCCTAACTACCCTGAAGATAGGATAAACTATATGCTCGAAGACAGCAAAGCTTCAGTAATTTTAACACAATGCAGTATACCGGGAAGTATTTTGTTTGATGGCGTAATAATAGATTTAAACGATAAAGGTTTATATATAAGGGATAGATCAAATTTAGACAAGATAAATAGTGCTAAAGATCTGGCATACGTGATTTATACATCTGGTACAACAGGTAACCCTAAAGGTGTAATGGTTGAGCATGGAAGCTTCTCTGAGACAATACAATGGAGAAGGGATGAGTACGGGCTAAATGCTGATGACAGTGTACTCCAATTATTCTCATTTTCTTTTGATGGTTTTGTCACAAGTTTCTTTACGCCCATAATTTCCGGTTCAAAAGTTGTTTTATTGACGGACAATGATTCTAAGAACCCGGATGCTATTAAGTGTAAAATTTCAGAGCAGGCTATAACACATTTTATTTGTATACCTCTGCTATATTCAGCTATCCTTGATTGTATAAGCGTTGAGGAGGCTAAGAGTCTTAGAATTGTGACTCTTGCGGGTGATAAATTAAGCAGTGAAACAGTCAGAAAGAGTAAAAAAGTAAGCAGGTCTTTGGAGATTGTCAATGAATATGGACCAACTGAATGTACGGTAGTATCTACAATATGCAGAAATATTGAGGAAAATCAGAAGATAACAATTGGAAAGCCTGCAAATACAAGCATATACATTCTGGATAATGACGGAAAAGTACTTCCTGTAGGGGCAGAAGGTGAAATGTGTATTTCAGGAAGCAAGATTGCGAGGGGATATCTCAACAGGCCTGACCTCACGAGCGAAAAGTTTCTACAAAATCCCTACAGCATGGATGAAAGAATGTATAAGACAGGCGATTTGGCAAGATGGCTGCCAGATGGGAATATAGAGTTTATTGGCAGAATAGATTACCAGGTTAAAATAATGGGCCATAGAATTGAACCAGGTGAAATAGAAGCACAGCTCTTAAAACACGAAAAGGTGAAAGAGGCTGTTGTTATAGATGGAAAAGATAAGAACGGAAACAAGTACCTTTGCGCATATATAGTTTCAAATGAGGAAATTGAATTAAATAACGTTCGGGAATATTTATCAGGAAAACTGCCTCATTATATGGTGCCTGCACATTTTGTACAGCTGGAAAAACTTCCACTTAACACCAGTGGCAAAGTAGACCGGAATGCTCTGCCTGATCCGGATGAGAGTATGGATGCTGAAAGAAATTATGCAGCGCCAACCAATGAAGCGGAAGAAAAACTTGCTGAGATATGGCAGGAAATTTTGAGAATCGAAAAGGTTGGTATCAATGATAACTTTTTCAGGCTTGGCGGAGATTCTATAAAAGCGATACAACTATCTTCACGTCTACGCAAAAACGGAATGAAAGTAGAAGTAAAAGATATTTTTACTCTTCAAACCATTAAAGAACTGGTGAAGAGAATAAAGAAAGATGATTGTAAAAAGGATCAGGGAATAGTAGAAGGCAATATACCTCTTACTCCTGTACAGAAATGGTTTTTTGAGAGTAATACAGAAGATTTGAAGCATTTCAATCAAGCAGTAATGCTCTATAGAAAAGAAGGTTTTGATGAAAGTAAAATAAGGCAGGTATTTAATCAGATTGTAAAACATCATGATGCATTAAGGATGGTATACCGGTTTGAGGAAAATCAGATAGTACAATACAATAGGGGGATTGAAGATGGTCAATACTCTTTGGAAGTAATTGATCTGATAAAAGAGAGTGAATATGTTAAGAAGGCTGAGGAATATGCCAACAGGATACAGGAGAGCATGGACCTTACAAATGGGCCATTGGTAAGGCTAGGTCTGATAAAAACAGCAGAAGGAGATCATCTGTTGATAGCTATCCACCATTTGGTTGTGGATGGGATATCATGGAGGATAATACTTGAAGACTTTGCAGCAGGCTATGAAGTGGCTGATAAGGGAAAAGAAATCGTGTTTCAGGACAAGAGCGATTCATATATGAAATGGGCAAATATGCTGTTGGAATATGCAGATAGTGATGAACTAGAGGAAGAGTATGCTTATTGGGAAAAAATTTGTAAAGAAGAAATCAGAAGCTTAAAGAGAGACGGCAGTAAAAAGGAAGGCAGAATAAAAGACAGCTTAATATTTGAGATTGAATTGGATAAAGATGAAACACAAAAGCTATTAACCAGTGTAAACAGGGCTTACAATACAGAGATTAATGATATACTGCTTACCGCTCTAGGATATTCACTAAAAGAATACACCGGAGAAGACAGGATATTTATTGAGCTTGAAGGTCATGGAAGAGAAAATGTGGTGCAGGGAATTGACATTAGTCGTACGATAGGCTGGTTTACGTCAGCATATCCTGTAATGCTTAACATGAGTAAAACTGAGGATATGCCAAATCAGATAAAGCTTGTAAAGGAAGGCTTAAGAAGCATACCCAAAAGAGGTGTAGGCTATGGCATAGTAAAGTACCTAAAGCATGATCAGAAGAGTATTAATAAGGCTTTTAAGCCTGAGATAGGGTTTAATTATCTTGGCCAGTTTGACAGTGACATAAACAATGAATTGTTTGAGTTGTCTCACCTTGGTACAGGAGCATCTCAAAGCCAGGAGACAAAGAGGCATCACGCTTTGGAGATAAACGGAATTGTGGTAGAAGGAAAATTTAAATTATCGTTAAACTATGACAAGGAAGAATTTAAAGAGTCAACAATAGAGCAGATTGCTGTAAGGTATATGAAATTTATTAGGGAGATAACAGAACATTGTATTGCAAAAGAAACAGGTGAACTTACACCAAGTGACTTGAGTTCTGAAGGGATAAGCATTGAGGAAACAGTGGAAGTATATAGAAAAGCATCTGCGTATGGAGAAATAAAGGATATATACTATCTTACACCTATGCAGGAAGGTATGTTATTTCACAACCTTATGAACAGAGAAAGCGGTGCGTATTTTGAACAGAGTATACTTACAGTTAGCGGGGATATAGACCGGGAGCTGCTTTTGCAGAGCTTCAATATAGTTACTAAGAGGCACGACATATTAAGAACAATAATTGTGCATGAGGGCTTTAAAAAACCGTTACAGGTTGTATTTAAAGAGCGGAAAGCCGAAGTTGCGTTTGAATATATAATAGATGATGAAGAATGTGAAAAGAGAATTAAAGAAATAAAAGAAAAAGACAGTAAAAGAAGATTCGACCTGTCAAAGGACAGATTAATGAGGGCAACTGTAATAAAAACAGGTAAAGAAGAGTGGACAATAATCTGGAGTTTCCACCACATTATAATGGACGGATGGTGTCTTGGAATAATAGCCAAAGAGATATTCAAGGTGTATTCACTCTTAAAGAGCAGCATGGGAGTTTGCTGGAAAGCCTTTGATGAGGTTCTAGGTGAAGCATATGCTTATGGAAATTATATAAAGTGGCTTGGAAATCAGGACAAAGATGCTGCTTCCAAGTATTGGAAGGATTATTTAAAAGGTTATGAACAGCAAGCTGTATTGCCCAGGAAACGTGCTGAAGAAGCAAATTGTGCTTATTATAGAGCTGAATACGACTTTTCAATAGAAGAAAGTATAACGGAAAAATTAAAAGCAATAGGGTATGACAATAGCGTGACAATAAATACTCTAATGCAGGCAGTATGGGGGATAATACTTAGAAGATACAACAATACCGAGGATGTTGTTTTTGGATCTGTTGTATCGGTAAGGCCTTCTGAAGTTGAAGGTATAGAGCAGATGGTTGGTTTGTTTATAAATGCGGTGCCGGTGAGAGTTCAAGGCAGCAGAGCGAAGAAATTCACAGACTTGTTAAAACAGATACAGCAGGAGTCTCTAAACTCAAAAGCTTATGAGTATATGTCATTGGCGGAAATACAGTCGGGCTCAGACTTAAAGCAGAGTTTGATAGATCACATACTGGTGTTTGAAAACTATCCTGTAGAAAAGGAACTTGGTAAGGAAAAGGGTACTGGTTTTGATATACAAAAATATGAGGCATTTGAACAGTCTAATTATGATTTGAATGTTATTGTGGCACTTGGCGAAAAATTGGATATAAAGCTGAACTATAACGGTGCTGTGTATGACAGTGGGATGATGGAAAGAACTGCAGGTCATATCAGGAAGGTATTGCTTAAGGTAGCTCAAAATCCTTCGATTTTGTTGGAAGATATGGATATTGTGACGGAAGAAGAGAAGGAATATATACTACACAAATACAATGATACCTTTGAAAACTATGATTATAAAAAGTTCATGCATAAGCTGTTTGAAGAACAGGTAGAAAGAACTCCGGGTAATACAGCAGTTATAAACGGAAAGGCCACACTGACCTATAAAGAGCTTAATGAAATGGCAAATCAGGTGGCTCGCTATTTAGTAGAATGTGAAGTAAAACCAAATGATTTTGTTGGGGTAATGGGAAACCGAACAATAGAAACTGTTGTAAATGTCATGGCGATATTGAAAGCCGGTGCTTCTTATATACCTATAGATGCTTCATACCCGGAAGAACGTAAGAAATATATAGTGGAAAACAGCCGATGCAAATTGGTTCTGGACCCTGAGTGTTACCAAAAAAACAATTGCTGTAATTATTCTGTAGATAACCTGAATATAGAGACCAGTCCATCAGATATAGCCTATATTATATATACTTCAGGAAGTACCGGAATGCCAAAGGGAGTCATTATAACTCATGAAGCGGCGGTAAATACGATTATAGATATAAATCAAAAGTTTTCTGTAAATGAATGCGACAGGATAATCGGGTTATCATCATTATGTTTTGACTTATCGGTATATGACATATTTGGAGCGTTAAGTACAGGGGCTGCGCTGGTGATAGTAGAAGATCAGAGGGACAGCAGGGAATTAACCCAAAAAATTAAAGCCTGTGGCATAACTATCTGGAACTCGGTTCCTGCAATAATGGAGATGCTGGTAGATAATGTTGAAGCTGACTTTTCAAATAGCAGTTTACGTCTTTTTATGATGAGTGGTGACTGGATACCGCTAAAACTGCCTGAGAAAATCAAAAACCATTTTGCAAATGCAAAAATGTATAGTCTGGGTGGTGCTACAGAGGCATCAATATGGTCCATTCATTATCCTATTGAGTCAGTTGAAGATTCATGGAGAAGCATACCTTATGGAATGCCACTGGCAAACCAGAAATTTTACGTGCTTGACAGCTGCCGCAGATTATGTCCTGTAGGTGTTTTGGGAGAATTGTATATTGGTGGAGTTGGCGTAGCAAAGGGATACATGAATGACCCTGAAAAAACAGCAAATGCGTTTATTAATCACCCGGAGCTTGGCTATATTTATAGAACCGGTGATCAGGGAATTTTGTGGCCTGAAGGTTATATAGAGTTTATGGGCAGAGTTGACCAACAGGTGAAAATACGCGGATACAGGATTGAATTGGGAGAAATAGAAGCCCAGCTTGCAAAGTTTGAGGAAATAAAAGAAGCTGTTGTTGTAGTTAGAGAAGATGATGATAGTGGTAAATTCTTGTGTGCTTATATCGTATCAGAAGAAGAGATAAAGGCTGCTCTCATAAGAGAAACACTGTCCAAAGTTCTGCCTGATTACATGATACCATCGTATTTTGTCCAGTTGGACAGGTTACCATTGACATCAAACGGCAAAATTGACAGGAAGTCATTGCCAAAACCTGAGGGAGGTATCGTTACAGGAACTTTATATGAAGCTCCACTAAACGCAATCCAGGAAAAGCTTCATAATATTTGGAGCGAGCTTTTAGGTCTGGAGAGGATTGGAATTAATGACAACTTCTTTGAACTGGGTGGACATTCCTTAAAAATAATATCGTTGGCCTCAAAAATACATAAGGAACTGGGTGTTGAGGTTCCATTAAAACATCTTTTTGAAAAGCAGAGTATTAAAGAATTAGCCCAATTTATTGAGAGTAACAATACATCGGAATTCATAGAAATTGATCCTTTGGAAGAGCAGGAGTATTATTTGCTGACGCAGGAACAAAAGAGGCTGTATATAATGAGCAAGTTTGAAAGCAATACAGCAAATAATCTTCCTACAGCGTTTTTAGTTGAAGGCAACCTTGCTGTGAACAAGCTTGAAGAGGTATTTGGTAAACTGATCGTAAGGCATGAGACACTAAGAACATCCTTCCATATGGTTGATGATGAACCGATGCAGAAGGTTCACGATAGTATTGATTTTAAAATTGAGTTTTATGAAGCGAAAAAGGCTTGTGAAAAAGATATAATAAATAATTTTGTACGGCCTTTTGATTTAAGTATTGCGCCGCTATTCAGGGTGGGCCTCATTAAGCTCAATGAACAAAAGTATGTTTTGTTGTTTGATATGCATCATATTATTTCAGATGATTCATCCATGAGCATATTTGTTCGTGAGTTTATAAGCTTATACAGTGGAAATGCTTTACCTGATTTAAGGATACAGTATAAGGACTATGCAGCATGGGAAAAGAAGTTGATTGAAGCAGGCAAAATGAAGGAAAAGGAAGATTACTGGTTAAAGAGATTTTCAGGAGAAATACCCGAATTGTCACTTCGTACCGACTACCCTTCATCGCCTACACAGGCTATTGAGGGTGATAGGATTGAATACGAGCTGGATTTCGATATTGTTGAAGGGCTTAATAACATTATGGCTGCAACGGATACAACATTATATATGGTTATGCTCGCTGCGTTTAATATTTTGCTTCTGAAATACACGACCCAGGAGGATATCATAATCGGCTCTCCGGTTTCAGGGAGGAAACATACTGATCTGGACAATACCATAGGGGTGTTTGTAAACCTGCTGCCTATGAGAAATCATCCGAGAAACGAAGTGAGTTATAAGGATTTCCTAAGTGAAATAAAAATTAATACACTGGATGTATTTGAAAACCAGGAATATCAGTTTGAGGAACTGGTGAGAAAGCTTAAAATCAAGAGAAAAGCAGGGAAAAATCCGCTGTTCGATGTTGTATTGAGTGTGACAAATAACAAAGGCGTGGATATGAAAATAAATGACCTTGAGTTTAAGCCTTATCCAATAAATAACGATATAGCACGTTTTGACCTTACTGTTTTTGCAACTCAAATTGATAACAGAATAAACGTTACATTCAGGTATTCAAAAGCGGTATATAAAAGGACGACGGTTGAGGGGATGTTAAAAAACTTCGTTGAAATTCTTAGAAGAATATGCAGCGATATGAATGTCAGAATTAATGATATCGACATTTTTGATAATTTACTTAAAGTTGAAAGTAGAGTGGATATAGACACGGATTTTAATTTCTAATAGCAAATAAGGTTTTGGGGGAGATTGTATGAATATAGTTCAAAGCAAACAGGAAAGAAAGAAAAAGGTATTACTGCTGACACTGCCTTTTCTGACACCGATATGTCCACCTCTGGGAATATCGTGTATTAAAGGGTTTGTTCAGCCTCATGGATATGATGTTACAACAGTTGACGGAATGAATGAGCTTGCACTGAGAGAATGGGCTTACACGTATTTCGATACATTGGAAAGTTATATACCTGAGAAAAAGAGGGGTCACTTTTTCAACGTAGGATTGGATGTTTTAAATAACCACTTTATGGCATTCACAAACCACACAGATAAACAAAAATATGAGATTTTGGTTGAAGATATTGTGGCAAAGAATTTCTTTGTCCAAATTGATAAAGAACAGATTGATGAACTCAATATGATTGTTCAAAACTTTTTTATTGAACTTAAAACGTTTATTTTAAGACTTGTTGGTGAGCATAAGCCTGATGTTTTAGGCTTGTCAGTTTATAGAGGTACTCTGCCGGCATCGTTGTTTGCCTTAAAAACTGTTAAGGAAATGTATCCGGACGTACTGACCATTATGGGCGGAGCAATTTTTTCACAGGAACTCTTTGTAAATTCACCCAATTACCATCGGTTTATGGAAAGGGCACCGTATGTAGACAAAATGATAATAGGTGAAGGTGAACTCATATTTTTGAAGATACTAAATGGTGAACTGCCTGCGGAGCAAAAGGTATTTATGATTGAGGACATAAAGGAAGGCTTGCTGGAGCTTGATGAGATGCCCCTTCCGGATTTTTCGGATTTCGAGATATCCAACTATCCTTTGCTACCTACATATACCTCAAGAGGGTGTACTTTCAGGTGCAGCTTTTGTGCTGAAACAGTATATTGGAAAAAATACAGAAAAAAAGAGGCTAAAAAGGTTGTAGATGAGTTTATAACCTTAAACGAAAAATATGGGAGGAGTCTCTTCGTTTTGACAGATTGCGTTATAAATCCGCTTGTAAATAACCTTGTTGATGAAATTATTAAAAGAGATTTACAGCTATATTGGGATGTGTATTTGAAAGTTGATAAAAATGTATGCAACCCTGAATGCACAATCAAGTGGAGAAAGGGAGGCTTCTACAGGGCAAGGCTGGGTATAGAGAGCGGCTCGCAGAGAGTATTGGATATGATAGATAAAAGAATCACGTTGGATGAGATCAGGGCTGCTATTACAAGTCTTGCCTCAGCGGGTATCAAAACGACTACTTATTGGTTTTCAGGACATCCCGGTGAGACAGAGGAGGATTTTCAGCAGACTCTGGACTTGCTTGAGGAGCTTCAGGATTATATTTATGAGGCAGAATGCGACCCATTCAGATATTTTCATACAGGACAGGTAAATGCTGATGTCTGGGCAAATGAAATAGGAAATGAATACTTATACCCGGCGGAAGCAACCGATATGCTTCTTACTCAAACCTGGGTGCTAAAGGCAGAACCCGGAAGAGAAGAAATATATAGCAGACAGTGCCGTTTTAAAGAAAAGTGCAAAGAATTGGGCATTCCCAATCCCTATTCGTTAAAAGAAATACAAGCAGCAGATGAACGGTGGAAAAGGCTTCATAAAAATGCGGTTCCGATGATTACCGATCTGGCAAAAGGAGTAGTTTCAATTGATGAGTGTAAGAATGTGAAAAGAATACTTCAGGTTGAAAGTCAATTGACAGATGATACTGAGTTTAATTTTTAGGAATGCTTAAAAATCTGAAGTAATATTTCAGATATTCCTTAACACATTAGAGAGAATTTGTTTGGAAGGGGATAAAAAAGTTATGAGTGAAACTATGCAGAATTTGGCTCATGAGGTTGGTAAGACAAATAAAGAAAAGAGTTATTGGACAAAAAAGCTGGAAGGGGACCTGGTAAGAGGTACTTTCCCTTATGATAATATACCTGGCATTGAGAAAAAGCAAACGACTCAAAGCCTTCAATTTGATATTTCAGGATATCTGTTTGAAAAACTGAACAACTTATCGAATAAATCAATGGATAACCTTTTTGCAATCCTATCTGCTTGTGTAGCATCGCTGTTATACAGGTATACAGGGAACATGGATTTTATTACGGCATTTCCAATACATAAACAGGATAGAGAAGGCGAATTCGTAAATACGTTTTTGGTGCAAAGAAGCCAGTTTAATCATACAAGCACTTTTAAAGATATACTTATCAGTACAAAGAAAACAGTGGCGGAAGCATGTGAAAATGCAAATTTTCCATTGGATAGGCTGCTTGAAACACTAGATGGAAATTCAGATTCAAATTCTTCATATACAATTGATACTGTTGTTCTGTTGGAAAATATACATGATAAAGCTTATATAAAACAACTAAGACCAAATCTTATTGTTTCGTTTAAGAAGATGGAAGACTGTATAGTAGGAACTTTGGAGTTCAATTCGATATTGTATGAAAACAGTACGGTTGAGAGTATTGCTGACAGACTGCTTTGCTTGATGCAAAAAGTAGTTGCGGATGTAAATATTTTTGTTGGCAGTATAGATATTTTTTCTGAGGAAGAAAAAATGCAAATGCTGGCTTTTAATCAGACATCGGTGGATTTTCCTAGAAGTATGACATTTATAGAGTTGTTTGAAAAACAGGCAGCAGAATATCCTGATAAAACTGTTCTGGTATCGGGAGAAGAAAAAATGACTTACAAAGAGTTAAGTGAAAAGGCAAACCAGATAGCCAGAACCCTTAGAAGATTAGGAATTAAGCCAAATAGCGTTGTGGGAATACACTTGGAACAGTGTGCAAATATGGTTATAGGTGTATTAGGAGTATTAAAGGCTGGTGGAGCTTATTTGCCGCTAGAGCAAACCCTTCCTAAGGAGAGACTTCAGTATATTATCGAGGATAGTGGAATGGAGGTTCTTTTGTCAAACCAGTCTTTAGCTGAGAAAATTCTATTCAAGGGAAAAATACTGGATATAAATGATGCTGAAATATATAAGGAAAGCACGTCAAACCTTGAACTGACAGGCAAATACATGGATATGGCCTATATAATCTATACATCAGGCACCACGGGTATGCCAAAAGGAGTACAAATAGAAAATCATAGTCTGGTTAACTATATAAACTGGTTTAGTGAATATAACAATATAGGCATTGAAGATAAAACAGTACTCTTGTCATCATTTTGCTATGATTTGGGGTACACAGCTGTTTACACCGCACTTTCCAAAGGGTGTGAACTTCATATCCTGAACAGAAATTCTTATTCAAACCCAGACGAGGTTTTAAATTATATCAAGGACAATAAAATAACATATATCAAGCTTACCCCATCCCTTTTCAATGTAATTGTGAATTCTGATAAATTTAGCTCACCAATGTTGTGCGATTCACTTAGATTGGTGGTACTTGGCGGTGAAAAAATAGGTTTTGAGAATATCAGAAAATTCAATAAGAGTTATCCTCAAACAGAGATAATGAATCATTATGGACCAACCGAGACAACCATCGGGTGTATAGCTTCAAAGCTGGATCTAAATAATTTGCAGGCATTCGAGAGACGTTCAATTATAGGAAGACCAATTAACAATATGAAAATACACATTTTGAATAAATCTATGCAGCTTCTGCCAATTGGAGTACCTGGTGAAATTGTTATAGAAGGTGAAGGGGTTGCAAGGGGATATGTAAACTCTAACGAATTAACTGCTGAAAAATTTATTTGGGAGCCGTCTATATCTGAGGATAGGATGTATCGTACCGGCGATCTGGGAAGGTGGATGCCTGATGGTTCGATAGAGTTTATTGGGAGAATAGACAATCAGATAAAAATACGCGGATTCAGGGTTGAGCTGTCTGAAATACAATCCAAACTGACAGGAATTGAAGGAATAAAAGAGGCGTTGGTTACTTTCGGGGATGATGGAAAAGGCGATAAATATCTGTGTGCCTACTTTGTAGCTCATGGGGAAATAAAGGTAAGTACGATAAGAGAAGCGTTAATAAAAGTTTTGCCGGATTACATGGTACCGTCTTACTTTGTACAATTAGAAAAGATTCCTCTTACTCCTAATGGGAAAGTTGACTTAAGGAAATTGCCTGAACCTAATGGATATACGGATACAGAGTATGAGGCACCGACAAATGAACTGGAAGAAAAGTTTGCATCCATTTGGCAGGATGTGCTTGGTGTTGAAAAGATAGGAATAAACGACAACTTCTTTGATCTTGGAGGGCATTCGCTAAAGGCAACAGTATTGGTATCTAGAATTCATAAGGAAATGAATATCGAGATACCTATAATGGAGGTGTTCGGAAAACCTACCATCAAAGAAATGGCTGCTTTCATCAAGGAAGCAGACAAAAGTATATATTTATCCATTGCACCGAGTGAAAAAAGAGATTACTATCCATTGTCATCAGCACAAAAGAGGACTTACATACTGACTTGTCTTGAAGAGAACAGTACGGCATATAACAAGCCTGGAACCGTGATGATTGAAGGAAATTTGGACAGGGTAAGGGTTGAGAGTGCATTAATCAAATTAATAGAAAGACATGAGACTTTGAGGACGACCTTTCACATTGTAGATGATGAACCAATGCAGCAAGTTCATGACAAAGCAGAGTTTCATATTGATTATTTTGAAGATGAAGAAGATAATGTACCCCTAATTATCGAAAAATTGATAAAGCCCTTTGACTTAAGCAAAGCACCGCTTCTTAGAATAGCACTTATTAAAGTTAAAGAGGACAAGCATATAATGATGTATGATATGCATCATATTATTTCTGACGGTACTTCCATGAAGATAATAATACAGGAATTTGCAGAGTTTTACAGGGGCAAGGAATTGCCTCAATTGAGGATACAATACAAAGACTACAGCATATGGCAGAACAAGATGTTTGAAGAAGGCGTAATGAAAAAGCAGGAAGAGTACTGGAGAGAGCTCTTAAATGGAGAATTGCCGGTATTGAATCTGCCTGCTGATTTTTCAAGACCTGCACTTCAAAGTTTTGAAGGAGCTCGATTGGAATTTGAAACAGGGCTCGAAATCAAGCAAAAGGTAAATTCTCTTGCAAGAGAATCGGGGTCGACAATGTTTATGGTACTACTGGCTGCCTATAATATACTTCTTATGAAATATACAGGGCAGGAAGATATAATAGTCGGGTCACCTATAGCTGGAAGGCCTCATGCTGATCTTGAGAGCATGGTAGGAATTTTTATCAATACTCTTGCGATGAGGAACAGGCCTTGTGGCGAGAAGACATTTAAGGCATTTCTAAATGAAGTTAAAGAGAATGCACTGAAGGCATATGCAAATCAGGATTACCAATTTGAAGAGCTTGTTGAGAAGCTCGGAATCAGGAGGGATATGAGCAGGAATCCTTTGTTTGATGTAATGCTGATAATGCAGAACACAGGAACTGCAGATATTGAACTTGAAGACTTGAAACTTAAATCCTATGCATCAGACAGTGGTATATCAAAGTTTGATCTGACCTTTGATGCTGTTGAAACCAACGATTCCATAAGACTTAGTGTGGAATATGCAACAAAGCTGTTTAAAAAAGAAACGATACAAAGGATGGGCAATCATTATATCAGGATACTGGAAGAGGTAATAAAAAATCCTGATATCAAGCTTTCTCAGATAGATATGTTGTCTTTTGATGAAAAGGATCAAATAATAAATAAATTCAATGATACAAAAGCTGAGTATACGAAAGACAAAACTATAAATCAGTTGTTTGAAGAGCAGGTGGAGAGAACACCGGATAAGACAGCTGTGGTTTTTGAAGATAAATATATGACTTACAGAGAACTGAATGAAAAGTCCAATCAGCTTGCAAGAAAGCTTAAAGAAAAAGGTATTGAGCCGGATTGTATTGTTGGAATCATGGTCGAGCGTTCTTTTGAAATGTTCATTGGAATTTTGGGAATTCTAAAAGCAGGTGGAGCATACCTTCCGCTGGATCCTGATTATCCTGAAGAGAGAATAAATTATATGTTAACAGATAGTTGTGCAAAAATTGTTCTCACTCAAAAAGAGCTTTTGAAAAACATTAAGACGGATGCAGAAATTATTGAGCTTGATGATAGGGCAATATATGAGTTGGAAAGTACAAATCTTTCACAGGTTAATACTCATAAGGATCTGGCATATGTAATTTATACCTCAGGATCTACAGGCAGGCCTAAAGGCGTAATGATAGAACATGGTGCGGTAAATAACTTTGTAAAGGGTATGACAGATAAAATTGAATTCAATGAAGGAAAAACAATTTTAAATGTCACTACTATTTCATTTGACATATTTGTTTTAGAAACCGTATTGGCTTTGGTAAAGGGGTTAAAAGTTGTAACTGCAAATAAAAATCAACAGACAAATCCCCATGAGCTTAAAGAGCTAATACAAAAGAATAAAATCGAAATGCTTCAGATGACTCCGTCCAGGATGCAGACACTGATAAATGAAAATGACAATCTGGATTTCTTGAAAAGTGTAAAAGAGATAATGATAGGCGGAGAAATATTCAATGAAGTGTTGTTTAATAAATTGAGAAATCAAAAGAGTTTTAAGATCTATAACATGTATGGCCCTACAGAAACTACCGTGTGGTCAGCGGTTAGTGATTTAACTGATGCCAAAAAGACAGATATAGGGACACCTATTGCAAATACAATGATATACATGATAGATAAGAATAACAATATTCAGCCGGTGGGTATACCGGGAGAATTGTGTATAGCGGGAGATGGGCTGGCAAGAGGATATTTGAATCGGTTGGAATTGTCCGATGAAAAATTCGTTCAGAACCCATTTGTTCGAGGAGATAAGATGTATCGTACAGGCGATCTTGCAAGATGGATGTCTGACGGAAGCATTGAATTCATCGGAAGGATTGACAACCAGGTTAAGATAAGAGGCTACAGGATTGAGCTTGGAGAAATAGAAACTTGCTTATTAAAACATCGTGCAGTTAAAGAGGCTTTGGTAGTTGATAGAAAAGACAACTTAGGAGTCGGTTATCTCTGTGCCTATATCGTGTTGGAAGAAGAACTTGAAATTAGCAGCTTGAGGAAGTATTTATCTGAAGAACTTCCTGAATACATGATACCATCTTATTTTGTGCAGTTGGAAAAACTGCCGCTTACGCCTAATGGCAAGCTGGATAGAAAGAAACTGCCCGAAGTTGGTGGCAGCTTTAGCACAGGGACGGAATACGTTGCACCCACCAACGAAACAGAGGAGAAGCTTGCAAAGATCTGGAGTGAAGTGCTGGGGAGGGAAAAAATCGGTATAAACGATAACTTCTTTGAGCTTGGAGGCCATTCATTAAAGGCAACAATACTGGCGTCAAGGCTCCATAAGAAGATGGATATAAAAATTCCTTTAAAAGCAGTCTTCAGCAGGCCGACAGTAAAAGAGCTGGCAGATTACATAAAAGAGGCTGAGGTCAGTATATATAATTCAATTGAGCCTTCAGCGAAAAAAGAATATTATCCGCTGTCATCGGCACAGAGGAGGCTATTTATTCTAAATAAGCTTGGGGATGAAGGAATTTCATATAACCTCCCAGGAACAGTAGTAATTGAAGGAAGAATAGACAGAGTACAGTTTGAGGAAGCATTCAAAAAGTTAATTGAAAGGCATGAGGCCCTGAGGACATCCTTTGATCTTGTTGACGGGGAGCCTGTGCAAAGAATCAACGAAAATGCAGATTTTCAGGTAGAATACTATGAAGAGGAAGAAGCGAATGCAACAGGTAAAATCAAAGAATTGATAAAACCCTTTGATTTAGAAAAAGCACCGCTTATGAGGGTTGCTCTCATAAAGGTAGAGGAAGACAAACACATTATGCTTTATGATATGCACCACATAATATCAGACGGCGTATCCATGAATATAATAACAAGAGAATTCTCCGAAATTTACAGTGGAAAAGAACTTCCGCAATTGAGATTGCAATATAGGGATTATACTTTATGGCAGAACAGGTTGTTTGAAGAGGGAGTAATTAAAAAACAGGAAGACTATTGGAAGGAAACCTTCAAGGAAGAAGTACCTTTATTAAATCTTCCAACCGATTTCGAAAGGCCTTTAGTTCAAAGCTTTGAAGGAAACAGTCTCGAATTTGAAACGAGTGCTCAGATAAATAACAAGATACAATCTTTAGCGAAGGAAACTGGAACAACTGTATACATGATATTGCTGGCGGCATATAATACATTTCTGATGAAATACACAGGTCAGGAAGACATAGTAGTAGGTTCACCTATAGCTGGAAGACCCCATGCCGATCTGGAAAACATGGTTGGAATGTTTGTAAACACCCTGGCTATGAGAAACAGGCCGTGTGCGGAAAAATCATTCGAGGAATTCCTTTATGAAGTAAAGGAAAATGCTCTTAAAGCATACGAAAATCAAGACTATCAGTTTGAAGAACTTATTGAGAAACTTGATATTAAGAGGGATACAAGCAGAAATCCACTGTTTGATGTGATGTTTGTGCTGCAGAATACAGGTGGTGAAGCTACAGAACTTGAAGGCCTTAGAATCAGGTCATACAGGACAGAAAACAATGTATCGAAGTATGATCTTTCCATTATTGCTTTTGAGGGAAAAGATAGGATCCATTTCAGATTTGAGTACCGTACAAAGCTGTTTAAGGAAGAAACAATAGAACGAATGAAGGTTCACTTCAAAAAAATACTTGAAGTTGTTTTGGACAACGTAAAAATAAAACTAGCTGACATAGATATGATTGCAGAGGAAGAGAAACACATTATTTTAAATGGTTTTAACAACACAGAGGAAGAATATCCTGAAGAAAAATGTATGCACGTGCTGTTTGAAGAGCAGGTGGAAAGAACTCCTGAAAATGTTGCAGCAGTTTATAAAGAAAAGCAGCTAAGCTATAGTGAGCTAAACGAGAAATCCAACCAGCTTGCAAGAGTGCTGCGCCATAAAGGGGTAAAACCTGACAGCATAGTTGGGATAATGCTTGACCGCTCCATTGAGATGATAATTGGAATAATGGGAATATTAAAAGCTGGTGGGGCATACCTCCCAATAGCTGCCGATTACCCTGAAGATAGAATAAAGTACATGCTAAGTGACAGCTCCATCAAGGTATTATTGACTCAAAAGAGTCTGATAAAAGACCTTGAAAGTGATATTGAAGTAATAGATTTAGAAGATGAAGAGATATTTAGGGGAGAAGCTACAAACCTTGAACCGGTGACCACAGCGAGTGATCTTATGTATATTATATATACTTCGGGATCAACAGGTAAACCCAAAGGTGTAATGATTGAACATAGGAGTGTAGTTAATTTTGCGACTTGGAGAATTAAAGCATATGGATATACGATGGATGATGTGACACTTCAGATGTTGTCCTATTCATTTGACGGTTTTGGAGCTAATTTGTTTCCCACCCTGGTGTCTGGTGGAAGGGTAGTTATAACGGCAAATGAATTTGGAATGGACCCACAATACATTAATACAATTATCCGCCAGCACAAAGTAACCAATATGAGTATTGTACCATCGATGTACAGTGCAATTTTGGAATATTCAGGGAAAGATGACCTCGATACTCTGCGATTCGTTGTGCTTGCAGGTGAAAAGTGCGATAGGCAGATAATTGAGGAAAGTCAGGCAAGAAATCCGCACATTGAGCTTATAAATGAATACGGCCCTACAGAAAACAGTATTACAACGACAGCTTTAATTGGCATAAAACCGGATAACACTTCAATAATAGGAACAGCCATTTCCAATAATAAATTGTTTATAATGGATAATTACAGTGGATACAAAAGAATCCAGCCTATTGGGGTATGGGGAGAGTTGTGTATTTCCGGAGATGGTCTTGCAAGAGGATACCTGAACCAGCCTGAGCAAACTTCTCAAAAATTCATACCAAACCCATATATAGAAGGAGCTAAAATGTACTGTACGGGGGATATGGCGAGATGGATGCCCGACGGAACATTGGAATTCTTCGGAAGAATAGACCAACAGGTAAAAATACGCGGATTCAGAATAGAGTTAGGAGAAATTGAAGAAGCCCTGTTAAAGCATGAAAAAATAACCGAAGCAGTGGTAATTGCGAGAAACGACAATAATGTTCAAAACTTATGTGCATATTTCATTTCGGATGTTGAATTTGGAATTGGTGAGCTTAAAGAATATCTTTCTGCTAAACTACCTTACTATATGATACCGGCATATTTCGTCAGGATAGAAAAATTGCCGCTCACGCCTAATGGAAAGGTTGATCTTAAGGCATTACCGGAACCGATGAACAGTCTTGATGAAGGAACTTTATATGAAGCACCGGTTAATGATATTGAGGAGACAATATCTAAGATATGGGAAGAGGTGCTAGTCCTTAATAAAGTTGGTACCAATAGCAATTTCTTTGATCTGGGCGGAAATTCAATGAGTTTAATTAAGGTTCATAGTAATTTAGATAAAATCTATCCCGGAATTTTAAAGATTACAGATCTTTTTTCAAACCCTACTGTAAAGAAACTCGCTGAACTCATAACAAAAAAGACCAGAAACCCTGAAGAAAACATTAAATTGATACCGGTGAGATTACCTGAGGACTATTTTAGTGGGGATATTCATGGTGTTTCACAACATATTTGTGATTTTGTTATTGAGAAAGAAATACTTAAGGGAATCAGGTTTATTGCGGAAACTGAAAAAGTAGATGCTGTTGATGTGCTGCTTGCTGTTTATATTTACCTTTTTGCAGATATATCGGGTCAAGAAGAAATAATGATACAGACTATGGTAAATACGAATGATACTGTTTTCCCGTTAAATATAGATACTGGCGACATAGATAGTATCAACAGCCTTATAAGAGCTGTAGGAGAAAAGAAACCAAGCTTGGATGGAATTGATACTTTTAATGTAAAAGAATTAAAATCAGCAGTAAAAGACAGAAATGAGTTCTCCATACTGCCCGCATTTTTCGTAAAATATCTACTGACTTCCCAAATTGAAGTTATGGACTATTTAGATGTTTTATTAAAGTTTGATGAGGCTGAGGCGAGTATTTACATGGAATTCAGCCTTTCAAACAGGCTCAGTGAAGAAAAGGGAACTAAACTGATGCAGTCTTATATTGACCTGATAGAACTGATGGTTGGAAAGTATATACAGGAACTGGAATTACAATGATTTGTGAAGTTAGGTACAACTAAAATATAAGTTCTAACTATGGATAACGAAAAACTTGATTTGATAATGTTTTCAAAATATGAGAATAGGATGTTGCTTTTTCGTTATCCCTTAATAATTTAATTTTAAATATTAGAAAGGGTTGATTTAGATGAAAATCGGAGTAGTCGGGTGCGGATATATTGCAAACTATTATTTATCTACCATGCCAAATCATCCACAACTAGAAGTAGTAGGTGCTACGGATATAAATAAAGAGCGGGCTGAAAGGTTTACGGAGTATTACAATATCAAGCGGTATAATACACTAAAAGATCTTTTGAATGATAATACAATTGATATTGTTTTAAACTGTACAAATCCGAATAGCCACTATGATGTGTCAAAAGCTGCTTTGCTGGCTAATAAATATGTATATACGGAAAAACCCATGGGATTGAATTTCGAAGAAGCTTCCAAGCTGGTTAATTTGGCAAGGCAGCAAAAGCTTTATATAGCCTCTTCTCCGAGCAACATTTTGAGTGAATATGCAATGGGCATTTCGAAAGCACTTGCCGATGAGGAGATAGGAAAAGTTGCTCTGGTATATGCGAATCTTGATGATGGGGCAGTACACAATATGAGGTATTGGACATGGATAAGCAAGACAGGTACAATGTGGCCGTACAAAAATGAGTTTGAGATGGGCTGTATAATGGAACATTCAGGGTATTGCCTGAGCTTGTTGACCTATCTCTTTGGGCCGGTTAGTCAGGTTCAGGCATATACCAAATGTCTGGTTCCGGATAAAATAAAAGATGATTCTGCAAAGATTGGTCCTGATTATGCAGAGATAATTCTAGAGTTTAAGTCTGGAGTGGTAGGAAGGATTACATTAGGTTCGGTAGCTCCACGCAACCATTCACTCACTATAGTAGGTGAGGATGGCGTTATTTCAACAAAAGATTTGTTTTGGAATTTTCGGCAAAAGGTCTATATTCAGCATCGCATAAAATCCTATTCAAAGCAAAGGAAGAATTCAGGTGTATATTTGACAGAACCGGAAGAATACGATTTTGATAAGCCTGAAGATTTTAAGTATAAAAGCGATACGGAAGCTTCCGCCGGGGATGTTGATTGGGGAAGAGGAGTTGCAGAACTTGCCGACTCAATTAAAAATAACAGAAGGTGTCTTTTGGATATGGACCATGCGCTTCATGTTATGGAAATAACAGATGTTATTCAAAATGCAAATCCTTTTAGCGGACCTAAAAAAATGAAAACAACATTTGAGCCGTTTAATGAATCAAAAAGTTTAAAAGACGTAATTTGATATAAGAGTTATTTGGGGGTATAAATGTGAAAAAATTAGTGGATTACGATGTTAATACAACAAAAGAAACCGGCATTAAATTGCGTACTGTAGAAAATACAATAAAAGATATAGCTATCATTGGAATGGCTGCAAAACTACCGATGGCAGAAGATGTTAAGGAGTTTTGGGAGAATTTGAGAAAGGGTGTTGACTGTGTAAGAGAGATTCCTGAAGGCAGGAAGAAGGATTTGCAAAGGCTTCTTCCATATATGAATTTAGTTGGTGCGGAATTTAAGGAAATAGCTTATTTAGATGAGATTGATAAATTTGATTATAACTTTTTTGGATTATCACCAAAAGAAGCGAGTCTAATGGACCCAAATCAGAGACTGTTTTTGGAGAATGCATGGAAAGCTATTGAAGATTCCGGGTACGGCGGAGAAAAAATAGCAGGTACCAATACCGGAGTGTATGTGGGTTTTGGTGGTGAGATACACTATTACAATTTGGTAAAGGCATTTGAACCTCAATTTGCGGCCTCAGTTATTTCCAGTAATTTAGCTCCAATTATAGCAAGCAGAATAGCTTATATTTTGGATTTAAGGGGACCGAGTGTATTGCTCGATACCGCATGTTCATCATCTCTTGTAGCATTGCATATGGCATGTCAGGGCCTAAGAAACAGAGAATGCGATTTGGCAATAGCCGGCGGAGTAAAAATAATTTTTTCACCTATGAAGGTTAGCGGCGGTATAGGTATTGAATCTTCCGATGGAAGGACAAGAGCTTTTGACGACAGTTCTGATGGGACAGGCTGGGGTGAAGGAGTTGCGTCAGTAGTTTTGAAACCTTTGGCAAAGGCGTTGGAAGATAATGATAATATATATGCAGTAATCAAAGGAAGTGCCATTAATCAGGATGGAACTTCTGTAGGAATTACTGCACCTAATCCTGAAGCTCAGGAAGAGGTTATTGTTAAGGCATGGAAAAATTCCGGAGTCGATCCCCAAACGATATCATATATAGAGACTCACGGAACAGGCACAAAACTTGGTGATCCTATAGAAATAGAAGGTTTGCAGGGTGCTTTTGCAAGATATACCGATAAAAAGCATTTTTGTCCCATCGGATCGGTAAAAACAAATATAGGCCATTTGGATAATGCGGCAGGAATAGCAGGTCTGATAAAGGTAATCCTGTCACTTAAACATGGGGAAATACCTGCTTCACTACATTTTAGCAAACCAAACAGTAAGATAGATTTTGCGGATTCCCCAGTATATGTAAATGATAAACTGCAGAAGTGGGAGTCAAATGGACTAAGGCGCTGTGGTGTAAGCTCTTTTGGACTGAGCGGTACAAACTGTCATGTGGTTCTTGAGGAAGCACCAGGCATAAAAATAAGTAAAAAATTGCAGAGTAACAGGTGCAATATATTAACATTATCTGCAAAAAGCAAAAACTCCCTTCAGAATTTAATAAAACAATATTACAGATTTGTTGAGTGTGATCCAAACCTTGTGCTTGATGATATTTGCTATACAGCAAATACGGGCAGATGGCACTTTAACTACAGGCTGGCAATTGTAGCAATGGATAATGACGACTTAAGAAATAAACTCCAAAGTCTTATTGATTCTAACCTTATGGATATCAATGATGAGGCAATATTCTATGGTGAAATTAAAAATGCAGACGAACAAATATGCCAGCAAGTAGAACCTATTGTGAAACGATTTGTCAGGGAAGGCAAAGAAGACAAAGGCTTATTAAGTGAAATATGCAGATTGTATGCAAAGGGCGGAAATATAATCTGGAATGAGTTTTATAGGGGAGAAAAGCATAATAGAATTTCTCTGCCTACTTATCCCTTTGAGAGGATAAGATGTTGGATTGATGTACCGGAAAAGGAAATAGCTATTGAACCAAAGAATGTTGCTGATGGTAAAGAAAAATTTTATGAAGTACGTTGGGAAAATGAAGAGCTACCAGAGAATACCGCGAAGAAAGATTTTAGAACTGTCCTGATTTTTATGGATCAGGTTGGGAAAGGAAATCAAATTGCAGGCAGGTTAAGAGAATGTGGCAGAGAGGTCATAACGGTTGAACTTGGTGAAGGCTACAGGGAAGTTGATAAAAGCAGATATATTATCGGTGGAGATGAGGACGATTATTTAAAGATTTTATCTGACATAAAAGCTGATGAAAGCATTCAATTGCTGCATTTGATGACACTTTCAAACAAATGTAGCATAAACACTGTTGAAGAATTGGAAGAAAGCCAAAAAAGAGGAGTATATAGCCTTTTTAATATAGTAAAGGCAGCTGTAAAAAATAGTGATAAAAAGTTTGATATAGTGCTAATATCGGAAAATGCTAATAATATAACAGGAAATGAAGAAATCATTGATGCTGAAAATGCTACTTTATTAGGGTTGGGCAAAACTGTGAGTAAGGAATATCCCGTCCTTGCCTGCCGTTCTATAGATATTGACAGGTCTACTGATATCGATAATGTAATTGAGGAAATCAGCGCAGCAAGCAACACTTCTTGTATTGCTTATCGTAATGGTAAACGATATGTGGAAATGATTAATAAAGTAAATATTTTAAAATTTGATGATAAAAAATTGGATTTCAAGGAAGATGGCGTCTATATTATTACAGGTGGAACAGGCGGAATTGGAATTGAAGTTTGTAAATATATAGCCTCGAAAGCTAGAGTAAACCTGGCACTTATAAATAGGTCAGAATTCCCTGAAAGATGCGAATGGAACTCTATTATTGAAAACGGAGACAATAAAAAACTTTCAAGTAAACTGAAATCAATAATTGAAATTGAAAAATCGGGATCTGAAGTTAATTGCATGAGTGCAGATGTTTCAGATGAAAATCAGATGAGACATATATTAAAGGAATTACGTGATAAGTATGGCAAAATAAATGGAATTATACATGCTGCAGGAGTGGTAGGAGACGGATTTATAATTAACAAGGATTTTAAGAAATTCAGGGAAGTATTATTGCCTAAAGTAAATGGAACATGGGTTTTGGATAACCTGACAAGGGATGACGAGATGGATTTCTTTATCATGTTTTCATCATTAGCGTCTATTGTAGGTGCACCTGGGCAGGGGGATTATACTGCTGCAAACTCTTATCTTGATTCTTACCAGGCATATAGAGGGAAGAAGAACAGGAGAACTGTGGCTGTTAACTGGACAGGTTGGAAAGATGCAGGTATGGCTGCAGATCATGAAGTAAAAGATGAGGGAATATTCAAGTTGCTTAAGACAGCTGAAGCGATAGAAGCTTTTGATACTATATTGAATAAAGATGTATCAAGGATCATAATTGGACAATTAAACAACAATGTAGTATTAGGTAATAAGGATTCTATGTATTTGCATCGTACTAATGAGGCACGAGAGGAAGAAATAATCCCGCAAAAAGCTGCTAAAATAAGCCCTGAGCCGAAGAAACAGGATGTGGTTTTAAAGGGTGGATCGGGTAATTACACTGATTTGGAGAAGAAAATTGCAAATATAATGGGGAATGTTCTAGGTTTAGAAGAAGTAGATATTAACGATGACTTCTTTGAGATTGGCGGTCATTCATTAAATGCTACATTACTCCTGTCAACAATCCATAAAGAGATGAATGTAGAGATACTATTGATGGATTTGTTTGAAATCCCAACTGTAAAAACTTTGGCAGAGCACATAATGGAAGCTGAAATGAGTAACTATATGTCCATTGCCAGGAGCGGCGACATGGAATACTATCCGTTGTCATCAGCGCAAAAGAGGATGTATATACTTAATCAGTTGGAAGCCGACAGTACAGCATATAATATAGTTGGTACAGTAATGCTTGAAGGAAAGCTGGATACAGCAAGGTTTGAGGATGCTTTTAAGAAGCTTATTGCCCGTCATGAAATATTAAGAACGTCCTTTGAAATAGTTGATGATGAACCGGTACAGAAAATTTGTGAGGATTTTGAATTCTATATCGAATGTTTTGAAGATGAAGAAGAGAAGGCCCTTAAAACAATTCAAAAGCTTATAAGGCCATTTGACTTAAAAAAAGCACCTCTTCTTAACGTATCAATTGTGAAAGTAAAAGAAGACAGGAATATAATGGTTTATAGCATGCATCACATAATATCCGATGGTGTATCTATGAATGTGATAATAAGAGAGTTCTCTGAAATTTATAATGGCAAGCAGCTTCCTCAATTGAGAATACAATACAAAGACTATTGTGTATGGCAGGGCAAGCTTTTTGAAAACGGTATACTCAAGAAACAGGAAGAGTATTGGATGAGGGTATTTAAAGAAGATGTACCGTTATTAAACCTGCCACTTGACTATGTAAGGCCTGCAGTACAATCCTTTGAAGGTGATAGCCTGAGTTTTGAAACAGGCAGGGAAATAAAGGAGCGTATGAATACTCTTGCCCGTGAAACAGGAACTACTTCTTACATGATACTATTGGCAGCTTTTAATACGCTTTTAATGAGATATACAGGACAGGAAGATATTGTAGTGGGTTCACCGATTGCAGGAAGGCATAATGCGGACCTAAAAGACATGATTGGGATGTTTGTTAATACCCTTGCTATGAGAAATCATCCATGTGGAAATAAAACATTCAGGGATTTTCTGTGTGAAGTGAAGGAAAATGCACTAAGAGCCTACGAAAATCAGGATTACCCCTTTGAGGATCTTGTGGAAAAGCTTGAAATAAAAAGGGATATGAGCAGAAATCCGATTTTTGATGTTATGTTGGTACTTCAAAATATGGGAAGCAGTGAGATAGAACTGGAAGATTTGAAACTTAGTCCATATGTTATGAATAATGGGATATCAAAATTTGACCTTTCATTAAATGTAATGGAAGGATCGGAATCTATATATTTTAGTATTGAGTATGCTTCAAAACTGTTTAAAAAAGAGACTATCAAAGAGTTGGGAACGCGTTTTGAAAAAGTACTTGAAGAAGTGTTGAAAAACCCAGAAACAAAGATGTCTGAGTTGGATATATTAACTGATGAAGAAAAGAAAAAAATAATACTTGAATTTAATGATACAAAATCAGAGTTTCCAAAAGACAAGACAATTCACCAACTGTTTGAAGAGCAGGTTTTGAGGACACCTGATAATGTTGCGGTTGTTTTTGAGGACAATCAGCTGACTTACAGGGAGCTAAATGAAAAGTCAAATCAACTTGCTAGGGTATTGAGAGAAAAGGGAGTAAAACCTGATGGCATAGTGGGCA
The DNA here is from genome assembly GCF_000179595.2 of Acetivibrio cellulolyticus CD2. Classification (NCBI taxonomy): domain Bacteria; kingdom Bacillati; phylum Bacillota; class Clostridia; order Acetivibrionales; family Acetivibrionaceae; genus Acetivibrio; species Acetivibrio cellulolyticus. The sequence goes on from NZ_JH556657.1 coordinate 639,840, forward strand.
TTATGGTAAAACGCTCTTTTGAGATGATGATTGGTATAATGGGAATATTAAAGGCAGGAGGAGCATACTTGCCAATAGATCCTGATTATCCGGATGATAGAATACAATATATGATTGATGACAGCGGGGCGGCTATTTTACTTACTCAGGGTGGTGTCAGCAAAGGTATTAAAGGTGAAGTGGAAATAATAGATCTTAATAATGATACGCTGTATAGTGGAGAGAGTAAAAATCCGGGTTGCGTTAATAGACCTGAGAATCTTGCATATGTCATATATACATCCGGTTCGACAGGAAAGCCAAAAGGAGTTATGATTGAACACTATTCCCTCATAAACAGATTAAACTGGATGCAGAAACAATACAAATTAAGTGAAGAAGATGTAATATTGCAGAAAACCCCCTATACTTTTGATGTTTCACTGTGGGAACTGTTTTGGTGGTCATTAACAGGTGCAAAGGTATGTTTGCTCAAAGCAGGCGGGGAAAAAGATCCCAAAGATATAATAGATGCTATAGAAAAGCATAAGGTTACAACAATTCATTTTGTTCCATCAATGCTAAGTACATTTCTGCATTATTTAGATGACAGGCGAATTGATAATTTGTCAACATTGAGGCAGGTATTTGCAAGTGGAGAAGCTTTGACTCTGCAGCAGGTAAAAATGTTTAACAAAAAGCTTTATAAAAAGTATCATACAAAGCTGCATAATCTTTATGGACCAACTGAAGCTACCGTGGATGTATCTTACTTTGACTGCTCTTTGGATGAAGATTTGGAAATGGTTCCTATAGGCAAGCCTATTGATAATATTAAACTTTACATTGCAGATAAGAACAAAAATCTACAGCCTGTAGGTATTCCTGGAGAACTTCTGATATCGGGAGATGGGGTCGCAAGGGGATATCTAAATAAGCCTGAATTATCAGCGGAGAAGTTTTTACCAAACCCATGGGCTGAAGGTGAAAGGATTTACTGCACGGGAGATCTTGCAAGATGGCTGCCTGATGGGAATATTGAGTATTTGGGGAGATTGGACCATCAGGTCAAGATAAGAGGATTTAGAATTGAATTGGGAGAGATAGAAGCCCTTTTAATGAAACATCCATCAGTAAAAGAAGCTGTTGTAATTGATAGGACGGATAACTCTGGCGATAAATATCTTTGCGCATATATGGTTTTGAGAGAAGAGATTAATGTGAGCAGCTTAAGAGAGCATTTGTCGAGAGAACTACCAGAATATATGATACCAACATGTTTTGTACAGCTTGATAAACTCCCTCTTACATCAAATGGGAAGCTTGATAGAAAAGCACTTCCCGAGCCATGGGATGGTACATTTGTGGGAACGGAATATGAAGCACCTACTAATGAGATACAGGAAAGGCTTATAGCAATTTGGTCGGAAGTCCTTGGCAAAAACAAAATTGGGATAAACGACAACTTCTTTGAGCTTGGAGGACATTCACTAAAGGCAACGATATTGGTATCGAAGATCCATAAGGAAATGAGTGTAGAAATACCGCTTAAAGCAGTGTTTGGAAGACCTACTGTAAAAGGTCTGGCAGAGTATATAAAAGAGGCTGAGGAAAGTATATATACCTCTATTGAGCTTTCTGCTAAGAGAGAATACTATCCTTTATCATCTGCGCAGAGGAGGCAGTTTATTCTTAATCAGTTGGATGAGGACTCTATCGCCTATAACTTGCCGGGGACAGTTGTATTTAAAGGGAAAATGGATAGAGAACAGTTTGAAAGTGCATTTGTTAAATTAATTGAAAGGCATGAGACACTGAGGACTTCCTTTGACATAATAGACGGTGAACCGGTACAAAAAATCCATCAAAATGTTGAGTTCCATGTAGAGTACTATGAAGCTTATGAAGAGGGTGCTAAAGAAATAATTAGTGGGTTGTTAAAGCCATTTGACTTAAGAAAAGCCCCTCTTTTCAGGGTTGCACTTGTTAAGGTGAAGGAAGACAAACATATTATGTTGTACGATATGCATCATATAATATCTGACGGTGTATCCTTGAATGTTATAACCAGGGAGTTCGCTGAGCTTTACAGGGGAAAAGAGCTCCCACAATTGAGAATCCAGTATCGTGACTACACTCTATGGCAGAAAAGGTTGTTTGAGGAAGGTGTAATAAAGAAACAGGAAGAGTTCTGGAAGGAAACCTTCAAGGAAGAAATTCCGGTTCTAAATCTCCATACTGACTTTATAAGGCCGGTATTACAAAGTTTTGAAGGAGATAGTTTGGAATTTGATACAGACATTGAATTAAAGAAGAGTATAGATAAAATAGCAGGGGAAACCGGAGCAACTATATACATGGTAATGCTGGCAGCATTCAATGTGTTTTTGATGAAATACACAGGTCAAGATGACATAATTGTCGGATCGCCAATAGCCGGAAGACCTCATGCAGATCTCGAAAGCATGGTAGGTATGTTTGTCAATACTCTTGCAATGAGAAACAGACCAAAAGCAGAGAAGACATTTAAAGAATTCCTTTACGAAGTTAAGGAAAATGCGTTAGGTGCCTATGAAAATCAAGATTACCAGTTTGAAGAACTGATTGAAAAGCTTGATATCAAGAGGGATACCAGCAGAAATCCTCTGTTTGACGTAATGCTGATACCACAGAATGCCGGAAGTGAAGTTATAGAGCTTGAAGGTCTTTCGATAGAACCATACAGGACAGAAAATAAGGTGTCTAAATATGATCTTTCACTGACTTCAGCTGAAGGTAAGGACAGGATGTATTTCAGGCTGGAGTACTGTACAAAGCTCTTCACAAAGCAGACTATAGAGGGAATGGCTAAGCATTTTATCAATTTATTAAAGGAGTTAACAAAGAATCCTAATACAAAGCTGTCAGAAATTGAAATGCTGTCAGAAGATGAAAAGAGGCAGCTGATATTTGAGTTTAATGAAACGAAAAGCAGCTATTCAAACGACAAAACTATTCATGAGTTGTTTGAAGAGCAAGTTCGGAAGTTTAAGGATAATACGGCAGTTATATTTAACGAGGATCAGATTACATACAATGAACTAAACAATAAAGCTAATTTACTTGCAAAAGTATTGAGAGAAAAAGGAGTAAAGCCTGACAGTATTGTAGCTTTAATGGCCCAGCCTTCTATTGAAATGATTATAAGCATAATGGCAGTATTGAAGTCGGGAGGAGCATATTTGCCTATTGATCCGGACTATCCAGATGACAGAATCAGATATATGCTAAACGATAGTGGCTCAAAAATATTGCTCACGACAATAGACCCAGGTGAGGAACTTGGATTTGAAGGTGAGATAATAGACATCAAAAACCTACTTTGGGATGATGAAGACGTTGAAAATCTCCCATGCGTAAATTCATCAAGGAATCTTGCTTATATAATATATACGTCTGGCTCTACTGGAAATCCTAAAGGGGTAATGGTTGAACATAGAAGTTTGATTAATTTTATTGAGTGGAGAATCAGAAGGTATGAAATTGGACCAAAGGATAAGATACTACAGCTTATTTCGGTATCTTTTGACGGCTTTGGTGCCAATTTATACAGCAGTTTACTTTGTGGAGGATGTCTTGTACTTCCCGCTGCTGAAGTTCGTTATGATTACAGTAGCATAAGAGCTATTATAAAAGAACACAAAGTTACAAATATGAGTGTTGTGCCGGCAATGCTGAGATCAATTTTAGAGGGTGCAGATAAAGAAGATTTGGCTTCATTAAAATCAGTGATACTGGCAGGAGAAAAATCAGACAGAGAATTATTGAATTTAAGCAATAGTGTTCTGCCTCACACTACACTGATCAATGAATATGGACCAACTGAAAACACAATAACAACAACATCATTAGTTGGATTGACAGCTGAGAAATCCAGTGTTATTGGCAAACCGATAGCAAATAACAAAATATATGTTTTGGGTGAGAATAATAATCTTGTTCCACAAGGCGTCCCGGGAGAATTATGCATATGCGGTGATGGCTTGGCAAGGGGATATTTGAATAGAGAAGAGCTGACACATGAGAAGTTTATCACATGTCCGTTTAATCCGAAAGAAAGACTGTATAAAACCGGCGACCTTGTAAGGTGGCTGCCTGATGGTAATATAGAGTTCTTGGGAAGAATAGATCAGCAGGTGAAGATAAGGGGATACAGAATTGAGATCGGTGAAATTGAGACTCAACTATTAAAGCATGCATCAGTGAAAGAAGCAGCTGTAAGCGATAAAGAAGATAAAAGGGGAAATAGATACTTATGTGCGTATTTTACCGCAGAACGAGAGCTTACAGTAGCTGAATTGAGGGAACATCTTTCAAATGAGCTGCCGGATTATATGATACCTGCATACTTTATCCAGGTTGAAAATATGCCGGTAACATCAAATGGTAAAATTGATAAAAAATCATTGCCGGAGCCGGATGGGAAAATTAATACCGGCGCTGAATATGTAGCACCTGGAACGAGTGAAGAGATTATTTTGGCAAAGATATGGGAGGATGTTCTTCAGGTAGAAAGAATCGGTATAAATGATGAGTTTTTAAATGCCGGCGGAGATTCAATGAAAGCGCTGAAAGTTATAACGGAAGCTAAAAAACATAATATTGATCTGGCAGTTCAGGACATATTTAAATATAAAACCATTGAGAATGTATTAAAGAATATTAGTAAGTCAAAAAACCAAAAGGATAAACAAGTTTCAGAGAGTTCACATGAAGCTAAAGTAGTTAAGGTAGAGGAATTAAGAGAAATTCCAGATTTTTATGAGATTTATACGGAGGAGGTCAAGGAACTCCAAATTGAAATGCAAAGGGACGTTACGATATATTTGTATCGGTCGCTGCCTTTATGTGTATTGCTTTCAGATCCAGGACTCCACTCATGGTTTTTTGAAAACTATGTAAATATTTATTCCTCTACAAACAGAAACGGGCTTATTTCACTGGACTATCTTGAGTTGTGGGCTAACTATTCTACAGTTTTAGGGGAAGTATCACTTGGAGCGGATATTATTGAAAATGAAAAAGACATAATAAACTTTATTACTCAAAGGCTTGATAAAAAATATTATGTGAATATTGCTGTAGATGAATTCTACCTCCCAGGAAAACAAAAATATCAGAAAATTCATTATATACATGAGGTGTTGGTATATGGATATGATAATCTGGAGAGGAAGCTCAAAACTGTAGGCTTTGATGAATCGGGAATATTTAATAATATTCATTATAGCTATGAAGATTTTAAAAGAGCTTATGAAAACGGAAAACAGTATTATGCAGAGGCAGCACCATGGGCGCGTGAGGTTGCAGTACACTTGTTTTATCATAAAGGCTTTAAGCAGCCATATCCGTTTAGTATGGAAAGGTTTTTGAATAAACTGGGCAATTATATTAATTGTGTTGGCGATGGATCTGTTATTTATGCCTGGGCTCAAAACGAGGAAAAAGTACATTACGGGATGGATGTATATGATGAACTTGCGAAGCATTTGAAAGAAGCTATTTATGGAAAGGTTACCGTTGATTATCGTGCAATTCATTTGTTGGCTGAACATAAAAAAGTACTTGCAAAGAGGTTTGAATATATTATATCAAAGTTTGGATTAGAAGGTAGAATTGTAACTCTGTATAATGAATACGTTGCTTTTGCTGAGCAGGTAAATAAAATCCGTTTAAAGGCGTATGAGTTTGAGTCAATAGCATCTGATGCTTCGGGAAATATTGATCCTCAAGAAGTGGTTAGGAACATTAGTGAAATGGTTGACTCAATAATTGCTGCTAAAAAGAAAGAATCTGTTTTATTGGGAGAGATTTATGAAATTTTAAAAAGTTCCTAACCAATATGATAAAATTAAAAGGAAATAACCCAAATGTGAGGGATAAGAATGACTAAAAATATAAACTGGGGAATTATGGGCTGCGGTGGTATAGCAAGGGAATTTGCAGATGCGTTAAAAGCTGTTGAGGGTGCCAATTTAATAGCAGCAGCTTCAAAATCGGGTAAAGCGAAACAATTTGCAGAGGATTTTAATTTGGCTTATTATTATGATGATTATGAAGAGTTTGTAAGAAATGAAGAAATCGATGTAGTATATGTGGCGACAACTCACAATTTTCACTACGAAAATACTATGCTGTGCCTTAATAATAATAAGCATGTACTTTGTGAAAAGGCGTTTACATTAAATGCAAAGCAGGCGTCAAGGCTTATTGAAATAGCAAAATCAAAAAAGCTGTTTTTGATGGAGGCTATGTGGACAAGATTTTCACCTGCACTTGCCAAATTAATAAGCGTTATAAAAGCTGGTGTTATAGGAGAAATAAAAACACTAAAAGGAGATTTTTGTATCGATGTTCCTTTTGACCCCAAACACAGACTGTATAATATTAATTTAGCAGGAGGGTCTCTTTTGGATCTGGGGATTTATCCCATAACATTTGCCTGTATGATTCTTGAAAGATACCCGGTGGAAATAACCGGTACCTTAAATATTGGAAAAACTAGTGTGGATCAAGAATCGCACTACCTTTTGAAATTTGATAAAGGTGAAACAGCGTTGCTTTCTTCAGCATGTACATATTCAGCACCTATAGATTTTGTAATATACGGTACTAAAGGGCGAATTGTGGTTCCTAACTTTTATTTTCCGGCAAAACTTATATTAATGAAAAACGGTAAAACTGAAGAAATTATTAGTGTGCCTTATGAGTCAAACGGGAAGAATTACGAGGCAATAGAAGTTATGGAGTGTATCCTTCAAAATAAGACGCAGAGCGATAAGCAAACCTTTTATGATACCCTTAAAATAATGGAAATCTTGGATTCTTTAAGAGAAGCTTATTTGACATATCCAAATGAAAATGATTTTTGAAAGCATGTGTACTTATGAAAGACATGCGGGTTGACGCTTGTATTATTCTATGATATATGTAAAAAGTCCAAGAAGTTCCACTTGAAGAGTTTCCTTTTTGAGTGGAATTTCTTGGACTATAAAATAGCAACTTTAATTGTAATAGCCAATTGCTCTAAAAGTCAGACTTTTAATTACTTCTTGTAGACATCGTCTTTCTTGAGATATCCGCTATTAATTAGAACATCATCAATATTATTTTTATCAACTACTACTGGAGTAAGAAGTATTGATGGAACATCTATTTTTTCGTTGTTTACTGTTTGGGTTGCTCCAAGATCTTCTCCATTCAGTATTTTTTTCGCTATCTTGATAGCTTCCTTACCTAATTCTCTTGTATCTTTAAATATAGTCATGGTTTGTGTTCCTTGCACAATTCTTTGTGCAGCTTGCAATTCGGAATCTTGACCTGTAATAGGAATTTTTCCATCAAGCTTTTGTTCAGCCAAAGCTTGAATACAGCCCCCGGCAGTTCCGTCATTTGGTGCCAGTACAGCATCAATCTTATTACCATTAGCTGACAATGCAGTTTGCATCTTCTTCATAGCTTCACTTGGCTGCCAATCAGTTATTGCATCTTCCAATACAATTTTTATATCGCCTTTATCAGCAAGAGGTTGTATGTACTTCATGGCTCCCTTTTTGAACAAGGTTGCATTGTTATCAGATGGCGACCCTGCAAGAACTACATAGTTTCCCTTTGGTACCAGTTTTGTTATATATTCTCCTTGAAGTTCACCAACTTTTACATTGTCAAAGGAAAGATAAACATCCACATCAGTTCCCATTACAAGTCTATCGTAAGAAATAACTTTTATTCCAGCTTTATGCGCCTTGTCTACTATTGAAGCAGAGCTTTTAGCATCACTTGGTGCCAAAATAAGTATATCAATGCCCTGGGAAATCAAATAGTCACATTGTGAGTCCTGTTTTACAGCATCATCTTCAGATACTTGAACTTTTAGATCAACTCCAAGAGCTTTTGCTTCTGCTTCCATTGTAATTCTATCCTTTACCCAACGTTCCTCTTTTTGAGTTGGAAGAGACAAACCTATAGAAATTTCACTTTTAGAAGTATCAGTGCTGTCAGAATCTGATCCCGAATTTGCATCTGTAGGTTGGACGGAAGTAACACAACCAGAACAAGCAAATAGAAAAACAAGTGTAAACAAAAACAAAGAAATACGATTAACAAGTTTTTTCAAAAAATCATCTCCTCTTAGTTTATTTTTATTAATATCGGCAAGATTCACCAATTAATTATAAAAATTTGCATAAATATATAAATGACTGTTAAGTACAATACAAAATTTACCGAAAATAAATACAGACATAAAAATTTGATTTGAATATATCATATTATACTTGTTGTTTGTTTCTATTAATGAATGGTAATTTCCATTATATCATGTAGTGGATATAGCATTTGCAATTCTTTATTGTCATTGCGATAAAAACTGATCTTTAATGACCATGGATTTGAGAGAGAGGGATTTATTTATGAACAAAACCTTTAATTTAAAGAAAATTCTTAAAAAATCAATTAGCATATCGCGCAATTTTCAATTTAGAAGCATCAAGTATAAAATAATCGCGGTTCTTGTTTTTTTAATCTTTGCTCTTGTAACAGTAAATATGATAAACAACTCCTATTATAGGTCTACAATTTCTAAATATGAAGATATAATAAATACACTGGTTAAAGAAAATAGTATTATGGTAAGTACTATGGATATTCGTCAGACGTTGAGAGAAATAATCATAGATTGTAAAAATACAGAGAAGCTTGAAGGGTACAAAGAATATAAAAATAATATGAGTATTCTGCAAAAAGAAGTTGGAAGTAGCACGAATAAGGAGGTAGCTGCTTCAAGAAAGGCTCTCTTTGTTCAAATGAACAAATTTATAGAGGTAGCAGATAATCTCGTGAAGATGGCCGGTGAGTATGATGCAAGGGCTACAGATGAGTATAACAATGCGTCTAAAATTGGTGATTATATGAGGGAAAGCTCTATAGAACTTTCAACCAATGAGTTAAAATACAGCCAGATTTTAATCAAACAGATAGGTGCTGCAAATAACCTTACTCAAAAAATATCCTATACAATAATAATTGTAGTGGTATTAATATGTTTGTTCTTAACATTCTTTACAACAAGAAATATAATAAATTCCTTAAACAAGCTAATAAATGTAAGTGAGAAAATTGCAGATGGAAAGTTATCTACCAAACAATGTGAAGTCAATAGTAAAGATGAAATTGGGAAACTTGCCAGTTCGGTAAATATAATGCAGCAGAATTTATTTAAAATGGTAAAGCTTATTTCTGCTAACGGAAATCATATGCATACAACATTAGCTTCTTTGGACAATTTTATTCATGAGAACTCTGTAGCAGGACAACAGCTTGTTGCTGCTTTTGACACGGTTGCTAAGTCTGCTGATGAGGAAGCAGATTTAATAAAACATACATTGATTTCAATTACAGATATAAATGAATCAATTAAAAACATTTATGATGAGACAGAATTGGTTATTAGTAGTGCTGATACTGCCCTAAGTAAAGCGATAGATGGTGAATCGAAACTAAAAAAAGTAATTTCTCAAACTATATTGGTTCAAGGACTTATAGATAGTATAAGTCTAACTGCCAATGAGCTTTATGAATATTCAATAAAAATCAGTAATATCACTAAATTTATAAATGGTATTTCTACCCAAACTAACTTATTAGCGCTAAATGCATCTATAGAAGCAGCGAGAGCAGGTGAAGCGGGGAGAGGATTTGCTGTTGTTGCAGGTCAAGTAAAAACTCTCGCAGAGCAATCGAATCAATCTTCAGGTGAGATTAAAAATGTTATTGAAAATATAAAACAGTTAATTAATAATATGAAATTGGGTATTGAGAAGAGTGTAGAAGAAATTAAATCAACTGCTTCAATTATCAATGAAGAGACAAAAGCGTTTAATGAAATTGTACTTGCAAACCAGACTGTTAATAATCAGATATTATCTATAAACAAGAGACTAGATGCAGCAAAATACAATATCGGCAAAATTAACGAAACCAGCAGTTCGGTTGCCAATATAGCAACAGAGCTGCTAGATAATTCTAAACAGGCGCAGGGGACAATAGAACATCAGGTTGCTACCCAAGAAAACTTTGCCCAGTCAGCATCTGAGCTTAAGGATATGTCTATTGAATTTAGCAAAGTAATCAGTAATTTTCATTTAGAAGAATAAAATAAGCACGCATTGTGTTTAAAACTGAAAATAAATAAACTGTGATGAATTGGACACGCCCAAAAGCAAAATAAAGACTATACCGGCTGCATAGACGGACCAACGAACAATAGCCGGCTTCTTCTCCAACATAGTGCCGATTTTTGTTGTGCGTTGTAAAAGCTCAATAATAATCAGAAAGCTTATTAGAATTATTCCAAGGTAAAAATCAAACTTGTATTCCATATATCCGAATTTAGGGAATAACCGTACCCCGTTGAAGAGATTTTTAATAATATATAAAGCATCCTTTAGCCTATTAGCTCTAAAGAAAATCCAGGAAAACGATATGAGGTTAAAGGTAATTACCACTTTTATAAACTTTTTGAGTAGTGGCAATTTTTCAAGCCTGGTAACCTCGTAAAATTTGTCACGCAGCTTGGAAGTCCATATGGCAAAAACAAGATAAAATCCGTTGATGCCGCCCCAGATAACATATGTCCAGCTGGCACCATGCCATAATCCGCTTAATAAAAATGTAATCATAAGATTACGGTACCATTTGAATTTTCCAACTCTGTTGCCGCCAAGTGATATATAAACGTAGTCTTTAAACCAGCTTGAGAGTGATATATGCCAGCGCTTCCAGAATTCTGAGATTGATTTTGAAAAATAGGGTCTGTCGAAATTCTTCATGAGTTCAAAGCCCATAACTCTTGCAGCACCTCTTGCTATATCTGTATAGCCGGAAAAATCACAGTAAATCTGGAATGCAAAAAAGTATGTAGCAATTATTAAAGATGAACCCTTAAATTTGTATGGATTGTTATAAACACTGTCAACTATAAGTGCCAGATTGTCTGCGATAACGACCTTCTTAAACAATCCCCACAACATTAGTCTTAATCCGTCTACAAATCTGCTAAAATCAAAGTGCTTTTCTTCATGGAAGTGGTGCAGCAGGTTTTGAGGTCTTTCAATCGGGCCTGCAACCAACTGCGGGTAAAACATAACAAACAGGGCATAAATTCCAAAGTGCCTTTCAGGTTTGCATTTTCCTCTATATACCTCAATTATATAGCTCATGCTCTGAAAGGTGTGAAAAGACAAGCCTATAGGCAAAATAATGGAAAGATTGCTGATAGGATAGTTCCAATTAAGGAATGCTGCCAAACGTGCCAGATTGCTGTTAAAGAAATTGAAATATTTAAAAACAAAGAGAAAGCCAATATTGCATATTAAACTCACAATAAGAAATAGTCTCTTCTTGTTTCCTTCCATTTTCCAGATAAAAATCCCAACCAAGTAGTCTACTATTATAGTAACTGCCAAAATCAATATATACTTTGGGATAAATGCCATATAGAATATGCAACTGGCTGTAAGCAGCAAAGGCCAGCGCCATTTGTGCGGAAGAACAAAAAATAATAGCGTTACTATTGGGAAGAAAATCAAAAACTCTATAGAATTAAATAACAGAAAATCACATCCCTTAAAAAAATATATGTAAAACAAATGAGCTTATTTGAAGAAGTCATTTCTTACTTTCTCCCATAAATCATCAGATAAGACTTTATAACCCTCAGGTATCAGATGAACAAAATCTGCGTATAGGTTATAATCTATTTTCTTATCATAATCAACATATATAACATCTTTGGATTTGAAGTACTCTTTTAGCTTTTCTAAATTATTATTATAGCCATATTTTGATGTTTCTTCTTTTAGTAGTTCTCTATTATATGCCGCAAGAAAAACCAGTGTATTTTTTCCTTCCTGATGCTCTATAATCTTATTTATAAAATATATCTGAGCTCTTGATTCATCCATGACAAAAGGCTTGTCTGAAAAATACCAGGAGTAATCAGAAGTTTTTATTTTTTTATGCAAGTCCTTTTTTTCATACCATGGCCTTGGATCTCCGATCAAATCCTTATAATTAGTAGAGGTTACACTTGAGAAATACTTTCTGATGTAATCTTTATATAAAAGCAAAGATATATTTGTATTTAAAAACCTTTTTATCTTGCCTTTAGTTTGGCTAAATAAAGGCTTTTTCCAATTAAACTTACTGTATATATGACTATAAGCATCCTTATCTACATCGTTTAACTGGTCCTTAAACCAGAAAATTCCTGTACCTGATTCATCGGCTGTAAACTCAAAGTAGTTAAAATTTATGATTAAATTTTCAGTTGAGATACCATACTTGTCCAACATTTTTATAATGGTATAGGTATCTCCGGGGTACTCAGACGGAATGGATAGATTAAAAAATTTAACCTTATACCCACTGTTTTCAGCCAAATTATTTAAATGATATCCAATAGATTCTTCTGGATTACAAGGTGAACTGAAGCCTACAGAATCGCCTAGAATAATTACATATTCCTTTAAATTCTGCTTTTTTATTTGCCACTTTATTTTTTTTAGTACAGCTTCAATATTATCCGGATTATTTTTAAAAACATTATATTTAAGTCTGTAATCAAATACAATACTATCTGGGACTGATAGCGGGAATACAACCTGTACAAGTAAAATGCATATAAAAAGAAAAATCAGCACTCTTTTAAATAAAGACATTCAACACCTCCCAAAAGGCACAGATATACACTGGAAAATTCATTTTTCTTATTATAAAAAGCTTTATTATACATCTTGCCACATTATATAATAAATGTAAGGGGGAACTCAAGATAATTGTTTAGGAATGCTGAAAATATAATATAAGCGGATTCTTTATTTTTTTTAGATATGTTATACTTAGGAATGCAAATATAACTTCAGCTATTCCTTAAAATTATTATTTTGAGATGGGGTTTATGTATATGAAGCGGAAAACAGGATTGGACCTGATTAGGACCTTTGCGATTTTTTTTGTAGTTGGCGTACATTTCTTTTTTCATACAAATTTCTACAAAGTTCCTGTAGCAGGCAAAAATATGATGGCGCAGGTTGCGTTAAGATGGTTTTTTACAATGTGTGTACCTTTGTTTATAATGCTTACGGGATACTTACAGACGGAAAAGAAGCCTGAAAAAAAGTATTTTAAGAAGATAATACCAATTTTAGGTGTGTATTTGTTTTATTCTGTATTGTCAATTTTTATGAGGATAATGTTTCTGAATGAAAATAAAAGTATTTTAAAGTGGATTGCAGAAATCCTGGTGTTTAGCGCAGATAAGTATTCCTGGTATATAAATATGTATATAGGTCTCTTTCTTTTAACACCATTTTTAAACCTTATACACAAGAATTTGAAGGATGCAAAGGAGTATAAGATATTTTTAGTTATTCTGATTTTCTTGACAGGGTTGCCCAGCTTCTTTAATTCCTTGGCAACACAGAATGAAATTTTCAATGCGCTTTCGTTCTCTGATTGGTGGACAAGGATTTATCCTATCACTTATTATTTTATAGGTGCTTACATTAAGGAATATCAGGTTAAATTAAACAAAAAACTTGCCATGATATCTCTTGCTTTGATAGTTTTGTTTGAAACTGCCTTGACTGTATTTTATTCCTGGAACAAAGCATTTGTAGCTGTAATAGGGGATTATGATTCAATATTTATTATGGCTGGGGCTGTATTGTTTTTCCTTATGTTTTATGACATTAAAATTGAAAATAGGCACTTAAGCGGATTACTAGGTACGATATCCGTATTATCTTTAGATATATATCTGTGCTCATATATAAGTGACAAATTAGTTTATCGTTTTGTGATGAAGTATATATTTAAGTCTCAGCAGCAAATAATGTTCTATTCTCTTTTTGTTGTTATGGCATCCTTTACATTAGCCTTTATTGTTGCATATTTAAGATACAAAGCTGTGAGAATTAGACCAATACAAAATAGCAAATTTATGAAATCTATTTCACAATAAGCCTTTTGTATTTTTTCAATATCGCAAAAAAGATCAAGGAGCACAATGCACCTTGATCTTTTTTCTTTATCAGGAAAACTTAATGCTCAAAATGATAACTTTCGTATTATTAGAAGCTGCCGCCACCACCGCCATGACTTCTTCCGCTGCTGCCGGTATGAGTACTGCTGCCGCCGCCACCTGAATTGCGCTCGATTTTTGTTCGTGTAGTAGATTCTCTTATATAGTTATCGACATTTTCAGAAAGAACAAAGGAGCCACTTTCTTCGTAGGTTCGGGTGTTAATTGTGACCTTTCCTTTACTGGAGTAGGATACTATGAGAGTAGCAACTATAGATATTATCAATGCGATGATATAAACTGGCCAAGATCTCAACAAGCGAGAAACCTTACTTAAGTAAGAAGCATCGGTTTCAACTCTATACTGGCCGCTGGGAACGCCTGAATTTGCGTAGCTGTTTACATCTTCAATGAATTTGTTGCAGGCTTCATAATAATTGGCATTTGAGAGTGATCTAGTTACATGGTTTACCATATATGAAATTCTGCTGTCTGTAAAAATGTCAATTGCTCTTCCTTCGGTAGATATCCATACTTTCTTGTCTTGCATGTTAATGAGCATTAATAAGCCTGAGTAATCGCTATCTAGCCCATACCCGTTGTAATCATAATAGTCGTCGGCGTACGCCTCTGAAGACTTACCTTCTGTATTGTCTGTAATAACTATGACAGTATCAAGGGTGTATGTTTCCTTTATTGTGTCAATTCTGGCTTGAAGCTTTGTAACTTCGCTCTCTGACAGATAATTTAAATTATCAACTACATTATTTGGGTTGGAGGCATATGCTACAATGCCTGTTAAAAGTGAGACAAGTATAAAAATCAGTGATATAATGCTAAGCTTTTTATACAAATAGAGCACCTCCAAACACACATATTATAAATGCTACCGCGAATATAACCCCGGCAAATATAAGTTGTTTTATACGACTGATAGGGGTATCTCCAACAACTTTGCCTGTCTGACCGTTTATTATGAAAATGTGGTCTTTGCCCTTGAATTTGTTTATTAAGAGATAAATAGGCAGCATAGCATACGAAGCATCAACTTCAGATAAATTTACCTGTTTATCTCTAACACTAAAAGATGAATATCCGTTTACTGTACTTTTAAGCCGTTCCTCTATATATTCTTCAGCCCTTTTTTGCATAGAAACTTTGGCTTCATCTGTTTCAACATCATATCGTTCTGCCATGAAACCTGACATGTATTTCATGGAAAAGTCTGTCATATCATTATAATCGAAGGGCTCCACCATATACATAAACTTATCATCCAGCTTCTTGGAAGCATCAACGGGAATTTTATCATAATGGGCGTTGCCGCTTCGAGAAACGTAGAAAAACTTTGTATTGGTGTACATATAATCTCCCTGACGCCATGTGTTGACTCTTGTTGCTTCTCCGCTAATCATGCCATTAGCTTTGCAGTCAAAAAGCCAGAAAGGTGCGTAAATACCTGTAAGCTTATCGATTTCTTCTTTTTGTTTAAACTCATCAGGAGCAAATAGTTTTTTGTTAATCCACTTTTTGTAGATATCTCTGGCTTGTTCTTTTACCAACTTGAATGGAATTACGCTCTTTGGCTTAAAACGGCCGGAAAATCTTGTTTTTATAATGGTAGGGCTTTTGCAATACAGACAAAAGGTAGCTGAAGTAGTATCATCTGCAATCAATTCAGCACCGCAACTGTCACATTTGTATGAATTTAATTCAGCCATATCCTCATCAGATGCTTCTTCCTTGCGTATGCTATCTAACTGTTCTAAATTAAACTCGCTTGAACAGTAGTGGCATTTCCAATTCTGAGTAGGTGGATAAAATTCCAGGGGTGCATTACAGCTGGGGCATTTGTATTCTTTTACTGAATTCATTTATATTCTCCTTGTTATAGAAATATAAATACTTTGTTAGTTATATTTAAATTATACATTCCTATAAATGCTGAGTCAAACAATGATGTCCTTCTATTAGATAAAAAATATGAAAAAAATAAAAAAACGTGACAAAAAAATATTTTCCTTCGAATTATATAATAGTAAAATAGGTATTGTTTGAACTAACTGTTAATTTAGAAGTCAAAATTCAAGTTACAATGAGACAAAATATTATTTAAATTTTATAAATAAAATAAATATAGGCATTTGCAAAATGACTTAAAAAATCAGATGTAAAAAGTTAGAAGAGATGTAAAATGGACTTTGATAACTTAAGAGGGATATATGTTAGTGATTTGACTGAAAAACCAGAACCTTGTTGATGAAATTACAGCACAAATAAGCTTATGTATAAGACATAAGTTTCAAGAGTAAGTTAGTAAATCAAGCGATTAAAGGTTTTAAACTACGTATATACTTGTGCTCATGAATTTTATCTGCAAGTATTACAGTAATTAGTTGTGTGATACCTGCGAGATATAAATCTGCTTTAATAGTTAGGTTGTCTCTTGTTTTAAGATTACCACAGGCCATAGGCTCCTTAAGGTATTGAATGTTTTTTTCTACTACAGTCCTAATTTTGTAGTCAGAAATCCATTCGTCAGAGCCTCTAATCACACCTGGATACATGCGTTTATCCATGGCAGGAGATGTGAAGGTTACACGACCGCAAGGCTTGCCATTACAGGGGTTATCACAAGAAGTAACCCATTTA